>CAMKYP010000019.1 GCA_946477505.1 uncultured Dechloromonas sp.
AAACGGGTAGCATGAAACCCATCCGTTGGCAGACGAAAAACCGAGGGAAGCTCAGAGCACAGTGCGCCTGGTACATGCTGATGGTCGCCATATCGCTGCCAGAGTGAGGCTTGTCTCCGACGCTTCTGATCATCCCAAAATGATAATTCATTGGATTGTTCGACCGTTGGTTGACGACAGCATCCATTCCTCAAGTCTGGAAAGTGAGTACGTTGACCCACTTAACGAAGGATTGTTCGTCACAGATTTGGCTGGCAGTGTCGTTACGGTTAATGCAACTTTCTGCAGAATTACTGGTTATGAGCCATCCGATGTTCTCGGGCTACATTTGCTCGAAATGAATTCCACTGTGCAGGGAGATGGCGTTCTAGAAGGCGTGTGGGGGCAGCTTCCGGCTACCGGGGGGTGGCAAGGCGAGGTTGTGGGCCGCCGGAAAAATGGAGAGGTTTTTCCGGAGTGGCTCTCGATAAATGCGGTACGTGGCAATGACGGGGATGTGGTCGGCTATTTTGGAATATTTCACGATCTATCTGGCTTACAAGAGTCGGAGCAATGCCTGTCTCGAATGGCTTATTACGACGTACTGACAGGTTTGCCCAATCGACATTTGTTCAATGACCGTTTGCGCATGGCGCTGAGCAACGTCAGGCGAAGTGGAAAGCGGATGGGGCTCTTCTTTATTGACCTTGACCGTTTCAAGCAAATTAACGATAGCCTTGGGCATGGTGTAGGCGATGAGCTTTTAATTTCCGTTGCCCAACGAATCAAGAGCGTGATTCGGGAGGTCGATACAGTCGCCCGCCTTGGGGGGGATGAGTTTTCCGTGATTCTCCCAAATTTGAAGGATCGGCAGGATGCAGCACTGGTGGCTAGCAAAATATTGGAGGCTTGCCAGCCGGCGATCCATATCGGATCTCACCATTTGCTCTCGTCGCCATCAATCGGGATAGCACTGTTTCCGGAGAATGGCGACGACGAATCAAGCCTGTTGCGGCGAGCTGATTTGGCGATGTACAGAGCAAAGGCCGAAGGGGGAAATACTTACCGATTTTTTGAACAAGGTGACGAGGGCGATGCAGATAGCCTGACGCTCGAAACGGCATTTCGTGCCGCTTTGAAGCGTGATGAACTCTATTTGGTCTATCAGCCTCAGATGGCAGCAGATTGTACAGAGATCGTCGGCGTTGAAGCTTTGATGCGCTGGAGACATCCTGAATTTGGAGAGGTTTCGCCAAATGTCTTTATTCCGATTGCGGAATGGACCGGCGCGATCACGGAAATCGGACACTGGGTGATCCGCGCCGCCTGCAGGCAGATGGCTGAATGGCGTGATGCCGGCATCCCAATTCATCGGGTTGCTGTAAACATCTCTCCTCGGCAGCTGCGAGCCCAAAATTTTTCGAAAATCGTGATTGATGAACTGCTTGCTTCCGGTCTGCCTGGATCGGCACTTGAGCTTGAAATTACAGAAAGCGAGCTCATGCTTTATCCTGAGATAACACTTAACAAACTGGCTGAGTTACGTTCGTATGGAATCTCAATAGCCGTCGATGATTTCGGCACCGGCTATTCAAATTTGGCCAGATTACGCGCTTTGCCAATTGACCGAATCAAGATTGATCGGTCATTCGTTCTGGATATTGAAGCCGACGTCAATGCCCAGGCGATCAGTTCATGCATTGTGACGCTAGCCAAGGCGATGAATCTCGAAGTAGTCGCGGAAGGCGTCGAAACCCATGGTCAATTGGAGCAGTTGGTACATCAAGGCTGTGACTTGATCCAAGGATATTTGTTCGGACGCCCAATGACGCCGGAAGTTTTGAACACTTGGTTCCACGAAGACGGAGCCGAGACGCAGCGATGATCCCCGAACGAAGACGAGTACTTGGTTGGTTTGGGGCAGCTTTTCTGGCTCAGCCTGTCTATGGAACTGCATTCGCTACCTCGCCAAAGCCACTTTTCATTGCCGTGAATGCGGAATTTGGGCAGCCAAAGAGTCAGGCTGCTCAAAGTATCGAAAAAGGGGTTTCGGTCGCCGTAGCGGAGATTAATGAAAAGGGCGGCGTACTGGGGAGACCACTTCAGGTCTTGCGACGCGATGATCGAGGTCTTCCTGCGAGGGCTGTCAGCAATATTAGAGAGTTGGCGGCTGATCCTGATATTTTGGCCGTCTTGTGTGGTCGATACTCGCCTGTTGCCCTGGATTCGGTACCTGTAGTCAACGAACTGGGGATGGTCTATCTCGTTCCCTGGGCGGCGGCGGACCCCATTGCCAACAACGGGCATCAGCCGAATTTTGTCTTTCGTCTTTCCATGAAGGATAGCTGGGCAGTTGATGCGATGCTTGGCCATGCTCGCCAGCGACGCATGCGACGGTTGACCGTATTGCTGCCAAATACGGCTTGGGGGCGAAGTAACTTGGCTGCAATCGAGGCTCAAGTCAAGAAATCGCCTGGAATTACATTCGAAATTGTTTGGCATAACTGGGGAGATACCGATTTCTCCACGCTTTCACTGCGTATACGTGAGCATCGAAGCGATGGATTGCTCATGGTTGCCAACGAATCAGAGGGGCAGCATATCCTCTCTGCAGTTGCGGCGATGCATCCGGCGGATCGACCGCCAATAATTGCCCATTGGGGGATTACTGCTGCTGATTTTAATCAAATGACAGATGGGCTCGCTCATCAGCTCGATCTGGTGACTGTGCAGACGTTTTCCTTTGTTGATAAAAAGAATGGACGCCGCGCCAGCGTACTGGAATCTGCCAATCGAATCTTGAACGAAGATGTGCGTCGATTACCGGCACAGGTCGGATTTGCCCATGCTTATGATTTGACCTACCTTTTGATTCAGGCGGTTAAGCAAGCAGGCAGCACGGATCGGAATCAAATTCGTCAGGCTTTGGAGAGACTGGGTGCATATCAGGGACTTGTCCGGAACTACCAACGTCCATTTTCCGAAGCCAATCACGAAGGCTTGAGTCGCGAACAAGTGTTTGTAGCCAGATTTGCGAGCGATGGAAGCCTGTTTCGCGAGGGCTCCCGTTGAGATGAATGCAATCACCCGTTCACGGTTCGGGTTTTACCAGAATGCTTCTCTTCGTCGCAAAATTGCGTTGGTGATGGGCCTTGGCGGGTTGCTCGTAACCATTGTCATGGTGGGTATCGCGTATACGTGGAGTCAGCAACTTATCCTTGCCAACGTTAATTCAATCCAGAAACTGCTTGTCCATCAAGAAGCCCGCGATATCGAACTTCGGATTGAGTCAGCGGTAGCATTGGCCAAGTCGTTAGCTAGCAACACCGTTACCGCGAATGCGCTGGGGGATAGCCAAAGCCGGTCAAATTATCTAAAGCCATTATTTGCAGGGCAAAAATTGCCCTTTGGCAAGGCCGAAATATTTTTGACAGATTTCCAAGGGGATATCGTCGTTTCCAGCGGTGCCGCTGGTGAAAATGGAGATCAGTCACAATATGTCTCGCTGGCCCGCCGGACAATCAATCAAGGGCAGTCTGTGGCCCAACTTGTTTATCAGGAAAATGGAGAAATCCCAATTTTTCTGGTCACATTTCCGGTGGTTTATCGGCTGACTGGACAAACTGAAGGGGTTCTATTTCTAAGGATTCCGTTAGCAAGCCTTGTGGAGGGCCGAAAGGCTTCACCGCATCAGTTAGGACTGCTCAGCGGTGATCATCAATTTCTTGCAGGTGCAATCGGTGGAGTGGACCTGCTTCAAACGTCCGAGGCATTGGAGCTACCCGATCCGATGCATAACCTGGATGTGAATGTTGTGATCGCTCAGGAGCGAGGTGTTGCTCTACGTGATCTCGACATGCTGGTCCTAGTCTTTCTCGTTGCCGGTACTTTCCTGTTGATGGGAATCGTCGTGATATCTCGGATGGCGGCAAGGTTCCTGAGTCGTCCCCTGATCGATCTGACCTTGGCTGTATCTACCGTAATAGATCACGGACTTTCCAAGCCCATATTAGATATTCAGCGGCAGGATGAGTTTGGAGTTTTGGCACGAAGTTTTCAGGAAATGCTGAGCCGCCTCTCTGACTCCTATGCGTCACTCGAACAGAAGGTTCAGGAGCGAACTCTTGCGCTCCAGACGTCAGAGCAAAGATTTTCCAGCATTCTGGCTGCAATGCTTGACATGGTTTGGTCTCTTAGTCCCGACGGCAGGCGGCTCATATATGTCAGTCCGTCAGTCTCGGCTGTGACCGGTATTCCTCCAGAGAGCTTGCGTGAAACGCTGGCCCCTTTTTTTGCCGCTATCCATCTTGAAGATCTGGGGCTGGTCAAAACCGCGTTTGCTTCTCTGGTGGAATCTGGAAAAAACGTTGATGTCGAGTTTCGCTTTTACCATCCCTCCCTTGGGCTTCGCTATTTTTGCGCTCGTGCCCACCCTGTTGTAGATGCTGCAGGAAACGTCATCAGATTGGATGGAATACTGACTGACATTACGCGGCGTGCGGAATCGGAAGCTAATTTACGCACCCGTGAACTATATCTGAGAGCCATACTCGACAATTTTCCCTTCCTTATTTGGCTTAAGGATCAAGAAAGTAGGTTTCTTGCTGTAAATGCAGAATTTGCCAAAGCGTGCGGGGCTGTTTCTCCAAATGAAGTTCGCGGTTTGACAGACTTGGATGTTTGGCCTGCCGAGTTGGCGGAACGGTACCGTGAGGATGATCGTCAGGTAATTGCTGGCAAGGTAGAAAAGAATGTCGAAGAGCCTTGTGAGCTTGGTCAGGGGCTTGGTTGGATTGAAACGTTCAAGAAACCAGTGATTTCTCCTGATGGAAAAGTGCTGGGTACAGTTGGCTATGCCCGGGATATCACTTCACGGAAGCAGTTAGAACGCCAACTAGCAGAAAATGAGGAGCGCTGGGAACTCGCTATTTCCGGGGCGAACGATGGAATCTGGGACTGGAATCTGGAGACCGGTTCCGTCTATTTTTCTGATCGCTGGAAATTGATGCTCGGCTACCAGCCAGAAGAGATTCAGAACCGATACCTCGAATGGGAATCGCGAATATACACAAAAGATCTCGATAGAGTTCAAGAAGCCATTCAAAAACATCTGGAAAATTTTTCTGATATTTATCAAGTTGACTATCGCATTCGCTGTAAAGATGGTGAATATCGTTGGGTATTGGCGCGTGGTAAGGCTATTCGGAATAAAGATGGAGTGCCTACTCGTTTTGTGGGCTCTCATTCAGATATTCATGAGCGCGTTGTGGCCGAGCATAAACTACGCCTTCGGACTGCGCAACTCAATTCCATATTCGCTTTGAGTCCAGATGGATTCGTTGCTTTTGGTGAAGAAGAGACAATTGAATATATCAGTGATGCTTTTGCAGAATTGACTGGCTTGTCAAACGATGATGTTTTTGGCAAATCCGAGAATGAACTGATTGATGTTTTGGCGCAGCAGTGCATAGCCGATAACAGGCTGAATCAGCATACTTTGGCGGTGTTACGCTCTTGCGATACCTTGGATAACGATGTCGAGGAAATCAACAAATTACTACTTGAGGTATTACACCCCCGGTTTAGGATCATCGAAGTGGGGCGCCGATATAGCTCTGGATCTGTGGTTTCAAAAATCTACTATTTCAGAGATGCCACTAGAGAAACCGAGGTTGACCGATTGAAAAGCGAGTTTCTTTCAATGGCTGCCCATGAACTTCGGACACCTATGGTCAGCATTTATGGATTTTCGGAGTTGTTGTTGAACAGTACCGACTTTGATTCGGAAACAATGCGTGAATTAATTAACACAATTCATCGCCAATCAATTCAAATGTCGTCAATAATTAACGAATTACTTGATCTGGCAAGAATTGAAGAAAGACGCGGTCTTGATTTTGAGATAGAACCGCTTGATTTGAATATTTTGATTGCTGAACTTATTGAAGTATTTGAGTTACAGGGTGATGGTCGTATTCAGTTTCGTAACCTATTGGATCAGCCGACGGAGGTGATTGGAGACCACAGGAAAATTTCCCAAGCAATTGCAAATATATTATCCAATGCATTCAAATACTCGCCATCTGGCGAGGGGGTTTCTGTCACTCTGAGTCAAAGCTCTCGTAGCGATCATGATGGGTATTTAATTGATGTTCGCGATCATGGGATTGGAATGAGTGATGAAACGATAGCAAGGGTCTGTGAGCGATTTTTCCGGGTAGATAGTTCCGGAAACATTCCAGGTGCCGGGCTCGGTATGAGCATCGTCAAGGAAATTATGGATCTACATGGCGGGGCTATCAGCATAGTTAGTTCTCTTGGCATTGGCTCAACGGTTTCAGTTTGGCTACCAAGAAAAGCTGTTAATAAGAGAAATCCTGCATTTCCGCAAGGGGTTTGATAAAAAACCGATGGCAAAAAATAAGAAAATTCTTGTTATTGATGATCGAAGGGAGGTGAGATTGTTAATCTCAACTGCCTTACGACATTCGCCGTTTGATGTGATTGAGGCTTCTTGCGGCGAGGATGCTCTAGCTATTCTTGAGGCAGCGCTCCCTGATCTTATATTTCTTGATATTGTAATGCCGGGAAAAATGAATGGGCTGGCTGTTTGTCGAAGGATCAAGGGGAATATTGATTGGGCGATAATCCCGATTGTAATTATGACGACATTGGGACAGGCATCAGATAGGGAAGATGCTTTTTTGGCGGGCGCTGATGCATATATTATCAAGCCATTTTCCATTGAAAATTTACAGCAGATTATCAGGCAATTTCTAGGTTAGAAAAATCTGTCACCTTGTTTTTCTCAGGAGGTATTGTGAAATCATCCGCTAATATCTGCTTTACTAAATCAAAAAGAGAAAATTCAGTCTCGGGTCTCAGAAAGAAAGTTCTTGTTGTTGATGATCAAAGTGAAATTCGACATCTTTACGACATTATCCTGCGATATGACTTCGAGGTGGATGAAGCGTCCAATGCAATTATGGCGCTTGAGAAAATAATCGTAGATAGTCCATGCTGCGTGCTGCTTGATATACGAATGCCGGGGAGAATAAGCGGGCTGGATTTGTGTCGGCACATCAAGGACAACGCTAGTTTTCGCCAAACAAAAATTGTTATTATTACCGGCTCTAATCAGGAGTTCGATCGATCGATGGCGAATGATTTTGGTGCGGATGGCTATTTTGAGAAACCGGTTAGCCCAAACGAACTGGTCGAATTCCTTAGACACATCTTGGTATAAAAATGACTGTTTCACATTTAAACAGCCTGTTGACCGGTCGGCTAATGAGAATGAAATTCAAAGAAGGGCAGCGATTGCCTTTTGATGTTTTTGATCGGAAGGGAAGGCTCTTGCTTCTCCGGGGGGGCTTGATCAAGGACAGTGTCATGGTTGAGGAATTGGTTCAAAATGGACGGGCTAGAGAGTGTGATACAAGCCGTGTATCTGTTTTTGAGGGAATGGCACGCTTGGTCACCAGGTTGAGAACAATCTTTGACGATGTTCGGTGCGAAAGTGTCAATGGCATCTTGAGTCGTCGTGTTGGGTTTTTGGCAGAGGATCTTATCGACCTTGTTGATAGGGATCCGGATGCTGCATTTGCCAGTATTCACCTCAATCTTCATCACGGCTACATTGTTTTGCACTCAATGATGGCTGGCGTGGTTGCGTATAGGTTGGCGTTAGCCAGTAGCTTCGGTTTGAAAGAGCGCATAGCGCTGGTTTGTGCTGCGCTGACTCATGATCTGGGCCTTCTCAGGATTGAGGATCTTGTCAGTGGCTCTGAGAGTCTGGATTCGCAACAACGGAAAATTGTTAAGCAGCATGTTGAAAACAGTATTCAGATATTGATTCGGTATGGCATCGACGATCCCTTCTGGCTAACGGCAGTTCGCGATCATCATGAGTTTTTGGATGGTAGCGGATACACCGGGAAGGTCGGTGATGACTTGTCTGTTGAGGCTCGCATCATGGCTCTGGCTGATTCGTATAGTGCAATGCTACGTCCTCGCCCGTATAGGGAACGCGTATTTGCGAGTCATGCGCTGGAAGATCTCTATGCAAATCATCTTGATCGATATGACGCTCCTTTGCTTGAGTCGCTGATTTGGGATTTCGGATTTCAGCCGCCAGGGAGTGTCTTGCGACTGTTCAATCGGGAAATGGCCGTGGCAGTCAGAAATACTCCCGGTATCCTTGACCGTCCGGTTGTCGCTTCACTGACTGATGCGCAGGGCAGGCCATATGGTGAACCTGTCTTCAGGGATGCCAATGATCCTAAGTACGGTGTTTGCGAGGTACTGGATCCAGCGATGTATGCCCGAGCCGGGCATTTGATTGAGCGCTGTTGGAATATCAACTGATTATTCAATTCAGTGTGGCTCTAGATGCGTCGGATCCACGAAAACGGCACCTTGCTTACGGGTAAATATTATTTAGTCCGTCCTGAACAACGTACAACCCGATGATTTAATGGGAAATACGGCAAATTCATGGCCATGAATTTGCCGGAAATCGGATAATAATGCCTTGATTCCTTGCAAATTTTTTGTGAGCTTTCGATGGGTTCAAAAGGCAAACACGCCTTGCATGCCGTGCTTTGCGGTGCCGGGCACAATCTCAGAATGATTCTGAGAGCCATCCGGCTTTTTTACGTCTGGATACTGTATGTCTCCATGTCCAACACCAATCGTCGGCAATCACCCTATCCGGAATTTCGTTACTTCGCCGTGCTTTGAAATGAGTTATTCAGGACGGAGTAGATACGTTCGATCATCTCAGTCAGGCACGAGAAATTACCGTGCTTTCGACGTCCCCCCGTTTTCAGTAGCAGATCGCTTTAGAGTCCGAGGGTAATTTACCTGATTTTTTGGTGAGTGATTTGGCATAGGCAGCCGGGGTCAAACCACCGAGGGATTTCTTGGGCCGCTCTTCGTTGTATTCGCGGCGCCAGGCTTCGATGACGACTTGGGCGTGGCGCAGGGTCGTGAACCAATGCTCGTTGAGGCACTCGTCACGAAAGCGTCCGTTGAACGATTCGATATAGGCGTTCTGGTTTGGCTTGCCGGGCTCAATGAGGAATAGCTGAACGCCGCGAGCATGCGCCCAGGTCAGCATGGCCCGGCTACAGAATTCCTTGCCGTTATCCGTCCTGATTGCTTTGGGTAGGCCGCGTATCTTGGCCAACAGATCGAGGGTCCGCGTGAGTTGCATGCCGCCTATCGCTCGTTCTGGAACAATCGCCACTGCTTCGTGCGTGGCATCATCGACAACGGTCAGGCTTTTGATGACTCGCCCTTCCGCCGTCCGGTCGAACACGAAATCCATTGACCAGACCTGATTGGCTGCCGAAGGGCGCTCCAGCGGACGACGATCCGACACCGGGATCTTCTTTCGCTTTCTTCTTCTCACTTGCAGACCTGCCTCGGCATAGAGCCGATCCACCCGCTTGTGATTCACCACCATGCCGGTCTGCCGCAGCTTCAGATAGATCATCCCAGCTCCGTAGCGCCGATGGCGCTGGGCGAGCGTGACGATCTGCTCCTTCAAAGCCGCACTGCGATCCGTCGCCGGCCGGTAACGGAATGAACTCGGACTCATGCCAACGAAGCGAAGTGACCTCCGCTCGCTGAGCCCCTTGTCGATCAGGTAGCGCACCAGATCACGCCGTGACGGTGCGCTCACCACTTTTTTCTCAGGGCCTCTTTGGCGATTTCGTTCTCCAGGAGCGACTCGGCCAGCAGTTTCTTCAGTCGGTTGTTCTCTGTTTCCAGTTCCTTCAGACGCTTGGCATCTGAGACGCTCATCCCACCAAACTTGCTGCGCCAGAGGTAGTAGCTCGCTTCCGAGAAGGCGTACTTGCGGCACAGTTCCCCAATCGGCATCCCCGCTTCTGCTTCCCGTAGGAAACCAATGATCTGTTCTTCGGTGAATCGCTTCTTCATGTCCAATCTCCTTGTCGTAGTGGATTGGACTCTAAAGTCAGACGCTACTCAATTCCGGGGGGACGTCGCCCTCTCTCACCCCGGAAAGCTACAATCTGCGGCACAGCACTTGCTGCTTAGCATGGAGTTGTAGCTCCCTCTCTCACCCCGGAAAGCTACAATCCCCGGCCAACCCGCAAGGCAGCTTCGCACGGTTGTAGCTCCCTCTCTCACCCCGGAAAGCTACAATCATCACGATATTCCGCTGTGCGACGGAAAGCGTTGTAGCTTCCTCTCTCACCCCGGAAAGCTACAATCTCCGCTGCCCAAGCAGGCGGTGGCGATTCTGTTGTAGCTCCCTCTCTCACCCCGGAAAGCTACAATCAAGGTGATGCTTCGCTGCGTAATGCGTCAGGTTGTAGCTCCCTCTCTCACCCCGGAAAGCTACAATCGGCATATTGGCGGGCCGCGTTTTTGCTATCGTTGTAGCTCCCTCTCTCACCCCGGAAAGCTACAATCTCAACGAGCAGAACACGAAGGCGCTAGAGAGTTGTAGCTCCCTCTCTCACCCCGGAAAGCTACAATCCCACTCTGCGCAAGCGGGGCGCTTTAGGTCGTTGTAGCTCCCTCTCTCACCCCGGAAAGCTACAATCGTCAGACACGCAAACTGCTCTGCTTTCATAGTTGTAGCTCGCTCTCTCACCCCGGAAAGCTACAATCAGACGTCACAAAGGCTGGCTGCAAAAGGCGTTGTAGCTCCCTCTCTCACCCCGGAAAGCTACAATCGGGCGACGCGGTTCGATCCGTCGATGCATTGTTGTAGCTCCCTCTCTCACCCCGGAAAGCTACAATCTTTTCCATCTCGTATCATGTCGATAAGTCCGTTGTAGCTCCCTCTCTCACCCCGGAAAGCTACAATCCATCCCATAGGCCGTTCGTTCCCTGCGCGTGTTGTAGCTCCCTCTCTCACCCCGGAAAGCTACAATCTCAGGCGGAATGCTCACTTGATAGTACGACGTTGTAGCTCCCTCTCTCACCCCGGAAAGCTACAATCCCTGCTTACTCAGGTTAAGTCGATTCCGTAGTTGTAGCTCCCTCTCTCACCCCGGAAAGCTACAATCGGCCGCCAGCGACCAAGCTGTCTTTACCGCGTTGTAGCTCCCTCTCTCACCCCGGAAAGCTACAATCTGACCGACCCCAAATTCCCACCCAGCGTAGCTGGGCGGGAATTTTTTTGCATAATTTTCGAATCAGAACAGCAACATCTGATTTGCCGGAACCTTTTTTTCCTGAAAAAGCGGCATGCCGACCAGCAGGCGAATGCCGGCGAATTGCTTTTCCGTAACGGTCATGCAGCGAATGGAGCCGGCGGGCGGGAGGCTGTCGATCAGGCGTTTGAGATGTTTCTCGTGGTCATCGTTGCCGTTCAGCAAGCGGGCATAGACGGACCACTGGATCATGTCGTAACCGTCGTTGAGCAGGAAGCGGCGAAACTGGACGTAGGCACGCTTTTCGGTCTTGGTGACCATGGGCAGATCGAAGAAGACGATGAGTCGCATGAAGCGTCGTGTCTCCAGTCCCATGCCTCAGCATTCCAGCCGGTGGGCCTGCAAGCCGATTAGGCCGGGAAGCTCAAGCTCGCTGTTGCCTTGCTCGAATAGCCGGGCGAGGCTTTCGACTGCATATTCGATGGCGGATAGCGCGGACATCTTGCCTTGCGGCATGCCGACATCGACGTTGAGCAAGGCAACCAGTTCCGCCTTGTCCTGCGGGCTGAGATCGCCTTCAGTGAAAGTCGGATTTTTGGCGACATGCAGGTCGACCAGGGGACGGAAGGGTTCGATCAGGTCGTCGGCCAGATTGAAGGCGTTCTGTTCGCTGGCGTGGAAAAGGCCGATGGGCGGGTGCATGCCGTGGGCGACCAGTCCCCGTGCGATGGCGCCACGCAGTACCGCATAGCCATAATCGAGTACGGCATTTACCCAGCGTTCTTCGGCGCGATAAAAGCCTTGGCCGAAGAGTTGGGTGAAGTAGAAGGCGGCGGCCTGACCTTCAAGGTTTTCCGTATCGCCCGAACGTACGCGCCGGGCGTAGGAATCCATTCGGTCAACCCCGGTTTTTGCGCAAAAACGCAGCACGGCCGCCTGATTTTCGATCTTACGCCGAACAATGTTGGCCCAGGCCTGCTTGGCCAGGGGGCGGGGAATGTCCATCTGTTTGCGCATCAGACGCGTGGTGCGCGAATGTGCAAGGAACGGCAGGAAGACGCCATTGGGCTGGTGGTTGTCGCCGGTGGCGTAGAGGCCGATGCCGTAATCGGCACAGGCTGAGAGGACGGGGTGGGTTAGCTGGATTTCGCGGTGGTTGAGGACAATGATGGCGATGTCCTCGAAGGGGACAAAGGCGGTCTGCTCCTGCTCGATGGCCAGGGAGAAATGCTCCCGGCGCAGCTTGGCCGGCCGGGAGATCATCACACTACGCCAGCCCACGGCGTTTCTCCAGCGGGGCGGGATAGAGGTTGCCGAGGGTGTCGACGTGGAATTTTTTCAGCTTTGCTGCCATCTTTACGCCAACACCCTCAATCAGTCCGAGCTTGTCGTTTGGTATAGGTTTGTTTGGATTCTTTTGGAAACAGGCCAGACTGGTGGTTTTTTCTCCGAAAGCAAATCTGTCGTGTAGAGCGATGTTGAGTGCGCCTGTCCCGCTATGGCAGCCTCGGTAATAGCCGAATACTGTTTCACCGCTTCTTTGGGTTACTTGCAAGAGATCGTTTGGATACAGCGAGAAGCACCACTCGAAACTCTCATCGATCAGCGTCCATTCGTCTTCGTCCTTGAAAGCCACAATTGCCCGATTCGGTAGCCCCGTCACCCGGTGATGCACATAAACCGGTACCAGATGGAATTTGCCGGCCTTGGTGAAGACATCCACTCGCAGCATGGTGTCGTTCTTGGCGATACCGCCGCGTACCGGGATGCCGGACAGCTTGTCGATGACCTTGGTGACGGTTCGAACGATGGGGCCGGTTGGGTTGCCGTCCTTATCCGGTTTGCGTAGTGGGTTACTGGCCGGAAAGGCTTTGTCGCCCTTGCCGCCGTGGGCTTCCAGACGTTCCCGGATGGCCCCGTAAAGCTTGGTGTTCCGGTGCGGATCAGCGAGCAAATCGAGGTCTTTCAGCGTCAGGCTGGACAGAGGAACCTTCTGCGAGACGCTGCCTTTTTCCTTGAATTTCTCCGGTTGACCGTAGATGGTGTCCTTGTGTGCGGCACCACCGTTGCGGCGTTGCGGTGCGCGGGAAACGAACAAGGGTTTGAGGGTTGCGAGTTCTTCCTCGCTGTAGCTGCCCAGGCGTGCCATTTCTTCGCGCAGCAGTTCCGGCGAATCGATCTTCAGGCGGGCTTCGAGTTCGTGCCGGAAGTAGGGCCACGGATCGGGAAAGTGTTCGCGTAGTTGCTGGTGCATCGTCGGATTGACGATTACGCCGGTTTCAATATCGACGAAGCCGTCACGCACCTGCTCCAGTTCGCGGGTGCGCGAGTAATTGGACAGGCGCTGCACCATGCTGTGACTGCAGGCCGCGACAACGGCCGCATCAAGGGCGTGATGGCGGTCACTGTCGGAACGCACCTTGAGCAGCCCCCAGCGGGCGCGCAGGAAGTTGGTCAGTTGGCCGCTGACGACGACGCAGCGTTTTGCCTCGCTGCCTTCCGCCAGTTTCAGATGTTGCTCGACGTAGTTCTTGAAAAAACGGCAGATATAGCGGGTGTCGTTCAGGTTGCGTTCGCGGAATTCCTCGGCTTCCTTGGCACCGAAATCCTTGCGCAGCAGGCGGGTGCGTTTGGCCAGCCGATATGCCTTGTTTGCTTCGACAAAGGCGACATAGAGTTGCCAGCGTTCGCTGTTCTCGGCACCGCCTAGGTATTCGTAAGGGGTGCGGTTGCCTTTGTCGCGGTTTTCGCGGGTCAGGACCAGCACCTTGTTGTTCTTGCTGTCGTCGAAACTGCGCGAGTAGGGCAGAGCGTGGTCGATTTCGGTGGAGCCTTCGAGGAAGATTTCGGCAACGTTGCCCGATGGCGCCAGCGGCTTCTGCGAGTAAACGCATTGCCCGTTCTGCTCCCGGTACAGACGCCATTTTTCAAACTCCAGGCCTTTGGGGGGATGGCCGAACAACTCGATGAACTGTTCCCTGTCGCGTTGATTCCGGGCCTGGTATTCGTCCTGCTCCTTCCTGATCTTGTTGCGCTCGTCGAGGGGACGCGAGAGATCGCGGGCCATTTCGATGTGCACCGCAGCCGGCGAACCATAGCGGCGGATGATGGCATTGACCACCTTGCGCGCCTGATTCAGCGAACGCAGGACGACGGGGTTGCGCGGGATGTCGGCATCTTCGGCGAAGCGCATGCGGCCATCCTGGTCGCGCCCGGCGTAGAGCGGCGGCAGATATTTGTGTTCGCCTTCGCCGACCTTGTGCAACTGGCTGTGGTGATAGCCGGCCTCAACGCAGGCTTCGTCGTAGCGCAGCCCCTTTTCCATGGGCGGAACGATGGCGCGCAGGGCTTTCAGCGACAGGGCGTGGAATTTGTCGAAACGGATGTTGAGCAGGGCGTCGATGAGCGCGTCGCGGTTGGGAAGCGGCAGCTTGGCGAGTTCGGTGCGGACTTCATCGTCGTCCTTGTGGACACTGAGCACCCAGGCAATTTGGTCGAGGATTTCCGGTTGCCCGCAGAGCGCATCGCCCGAGAGCTTTTTCCATTCATCGTCGAGGCCGGCCTTGGTCAGCGTTTGGCGCAGTTCCTGCCAGGCGGGGATTTTGATCAGCGTGGCGGATTCCGGGTCTTTCGCCTTGCCTTCCGCCTTTTGCGCTTCGGTGGGGTAGGCGAGACCGGTGAATTTGAAGCTGCCGGCTTCCAGCAGCCCGGCTTTGGTCAGCGCCGTGCCGAGTTGCTTGTAAGTCAGGTCGCCGGCTTGCTGGTAAGGCAAGGCCAGGCAGAGTTGGCGTTCCTGTTCGGTCAGTTGGCGAGTAACGCCATCGGTGACGATGCGCAGGTTGTTCAGGCGCGTCAGCCAGACGTGGCGTTCGGCGGTGAAGCTGGCTTTCGGGGCGCGGTATTCGCCTTTTTCGAAGGTGCAGGTGCCGAGCATCTTGAGCAGGTCGGCACCGGCGAGGGCCGGTTTTTGCTGCCAGAACAATCCGCTCTTCTTGTCGCCGTTGCCGAGGATGGCGGTTTGCAGCGCACTTGATGCGTGGGGATTGCCGAGTTCTCGTTGTTTTTCGAAGAGCAGGGCCAGTTCCTTGGCGAGCAGTTCCCGCGCCAGAGCTTTGGTGTATTCGCCCTGCTTGTTGCGTTGTGCTTCCGGGAACTCACCCAACACCATTTCGGCCGCACTGCGATAGCCTTTTTCCGCCATCAGCTTGGCCGTACCAGCCAACCCCTGCTTGACCTTACCGCCTTCGCTCTTGCTGTCGCCCTCGGCTTGCTTTGCTTCGGCGCGGCTGATCCAGTGAAAGCCGCGGTGTTTGCAGAGGTGGTAGATGACGCGTGCCCATTCTTCGTCGTTCAGGCAGCGGTCGAGGCCATCAACGCGCAATTGCCAGAGCGGGCGGGAGAAAGCGTGTTCGGGCTGGAATGCCTTGGCGTCGGCGATCAGACCTTCGCTTTCCAGCAGGCGGGCCAACTTTTTCAACCGCCATGCCCGCCGGAACAAACGCCGCCGCATCAGGCGCGCATTGCGTCGGGCGAGATTCAGCGATTCCCCTTCCTTCGCGGTTTCGGCCTTGTCGAAGGTGCGCACGCCCAAGTCGATGATGTGGGTTTCGCCAAGCACGCACCAACCGACCGATGCGATGCCGATGTCCAGACCAATGGTGTATGTCTTGTTCATGATTTGCAGTTCTTTATCCGGAATGCTTAGAATAACGCCATGTAGCTTTCCGGGGTGAGAGCCGTTGCTACAATAAGGTGTCACCTTCGGGTGACGACCGAATCCGGCCCGGCAGGGAAACCTGTCGGGCCTTCTCATATGGAAACATGAACTTCGCCACTTTCCTTGAGCGCAGTTTTACTGACCAATTGCAGGAACTAGCTTCATAGCTGCCGTTGAGTAAAAGCTTTTCCAATGGCAGCAAAGGCCTACGAGTTTGTGTTCAGCAAACGCCCTGAACGTCTCTCCGCTCTGAAAACTGCCTTCGCTACGCTCGAGCGACGAAGGACCGCAGAGGGTCGGGAGGGTGAGTTTGCTGACAAGGGAAGCGGTCATTCGGCGTGATCTTCTCCCTTAAGGGCTTCTTACCGAAGCATTGCAGACTGAGTCAGCCGGTCCCTTGAACGGCCGTTCTGGCCGATCAACTGTCTGTTGTTACTGGCATGAGGCCGGATTTCGGCCTTAGCGGACATTCAGTCAGTATTGCGTGCGTGGCAAGTATCCATTCGAGAGCAGCCCGTGAAGCACCTTGTCAAACTCCGCATCAAATGACCCGCCGGTGTCTCCTGAATCCGGGCTGCCTCTGCCAAGTCTTTCTAATTGGGATTGGTGAGCATTTTGTGCCCCATTTTGGTGTCGCCGACCTCGGCGGAGAACCAATTAGGTGCTGAATTTGCATGCAGTCGGCGTTCGCTGTTCGAAGCGATTAGTGCGCTTCAAAAATACAAAGTAGAAATTTTTTCAACGGGTACAGCGGGTTAACAAATACATCGGCGAAATGGGCCGTTCTGGCACATTGCATGCAATTTCCTCAGTGCTAACCCCACTTTGGAGATGTCGATGAAACCTACAATCACGAAGCTTTCCGGCCTGTTTGCAGCGCTCCCCCTGGCGCTGGCGCTGTCTGGAAACTTGCATGCAGAAACCGTTGCCCGCTACGGCATTTCGATGGCGGACATTCCGCTGACGACGGGGCAGCCGGACCGCGGCGCTGGTGCCTACCAATTCACGGGGCACACGCTGTACGACCCCCTGGTCGCCTGGGAGGCGAACGTCGGCAATCGGCCGGGCAAGCTGGTTCCCGGCCTGGCAACCGACTGGAAGGCTGATCCCAAGGACAGCAAGAAGTGGGTTTTCCACCTGCGCAAGGGCGTCAAGTTCCACGATGGCTCCGAATTCACCGCCGATGCGGTGATCTGGAACCTCGACAAGGTGCTGGCCGACAAGTCGCCACAGTTCGACGCCAAGCAGAGCGCGCAGGTCCGGCCGCGCATTCCGTCGATTGCCAGCTATCGCAAGGTCGGCCCCTACGAGGTCGAGATCGTCACCAAGGAAACCGATGCGCTCTTCCCCTATCAATTGCCCTGGTTCCTGATCTCCAGCCCGGCGCAATGGGAAAAGATGGGCAAGGACTGGAACAAGGTGGCCAGCCAGCCGTCCGGCACCGGGCCGTTCAAGCTCGACAAGCTGGTGCCGCGGGAGCGGGCCGATCTGGTCAAGAACGGCGGCTACTGGGACAAGAACCGCCTGCCGAAGACCGACCGCATCGTGCTGATGCCGATTCCGGATGCGATGACCCGCGCCAATGCCCTGCTCAACGGGCAGGTTGACCTGATCGAGACGCCGCCGCCCGATGTGCTGTCGCAACTCAAGGCTGGCGGTTTCAAGCTGGTGCAGAACGTCACGCCGCACGTCTGGCCGTATCACTTCTCGACCTATCCGGGTTCGCCGTGGACCGACATCCGGGTGCGCAAGGCGGCCAACCTGGCGATTGACCGTGACGCCGTGGTCAAGCTGATGAGCGGCCTGGCCACCCCGGCCAAGGGGCAGCTGGATGCTACTAGCCCGTGGTTCGGCAAGCCGGGCTTCAAGATCGGCTACGACCTGGCCGCCGCGCGCGCCCTGATGGCACAAGCCGGTTACGGCCCCTCCAAGCCGCTGAATGCCAAGGTGATCATTGCCCAGGGCGGCACCGGCCAGATGCTGTCGCTGCCGATGAACGAGTTCGTGCAACAGAGCCTGGCGGAAATCGGCATCAACGTCACCTTCGAGGTGGTTGAGCTGGAAAACCTGTACCGCCACTGGCGTGCGGGTGCCAAGGCCGACATGAACGCCGGCAAGGGCATCACGGCGATCAATCTGGGCTATGTGACGGCCGATCCGTTCTACGCGATCACCCGCTTCACCGACAGCAAGTACGTCGCGCCGAACGGGGTGAACTGGGGCGGCTACAACAATCCCAAGGTGGATGAGGCCATCGAGAAGATCAAAACCACGTTCGACACCAAGACGCAGGACAACCTGCTGTCCTTCGTGCATCAGAGCATGGTCGACGACGCCCAGATGCTGTGGGTGGTGCATGACGTGAATCCGCATGCCCTGTCGCCGAAGGTGAAGGAATTCATCCAGGCCCAGCACTGGTTCCAGGACCTGACCACGATCCGCATGTAAGCCCCCGGGCCGGGGTTTTCCCCGGCCCCCTCACCGGAATTCCGCCATGTTCGCCTATATCCTCAAGCGCCTGATTTACGCGATCCCGATCGCGTTGAGCGTGACCATCGTTTCCTTCGTTCTCGTCTATCTGGCGCCGGGCGACCCACTGAGCGCCATTGCGCCGGCCGATGCCCCCGAAGAGGTGATCATCGCGCTGAAGAGCGCCTATGGCCTGGACAAGCCCGTACCAGTCCAATACGGCTTGTGGCTGATGCGGGCGCTGCATGGCGACCTCGGCCTGTCGATCGCGACCGGTCGCGAAGTGGCCGTTGAAGTGCTGCGCGCGGTGGGCAATACCCT
>CAMKYP010000020.1 GCA_946477505.1 uncultured Dechloromonas sp.
CGGTCAGAGTGCCGACGATGCGAGCAAGCAAGCGCGGGAGGCGGAGGAGGATGCACTGGCAAGCGGCAATGAGGTGGACCGCGCCTCGGTCCAGATATCCGAGGTCGCCGAGCGCGTCGAAAGCAGCGCCGAGCAGATCAGTAGACTATCCGAGCAGGTCCAGCAGATCGGCAGCATCACCACGGTCATCCGCGACGTGGCCGACCAGACCAACCTGCTCGCCCTCAATGCAGCCATCGAGGCGGCTCGCGCCGGCGAGCAAGGGCGCGGTTTCGCAGTGGTGGCTGATGAGGTGCGCAAATTGGCCGAGCGAACGACCCAGGCCGTGCAGGAAATCTCGACCATGATCTCGAGCATCCAGGGTGAGGCCAACCGGGCGGTGGGCAGCATGCAGGACAGTCGTGGCGTAGTAGGCGAGGTAGTGCAGTCGGCCGATAAAGCCAGCAACTCGATGCGCGACATCCAGCAATCGACCGCCACGGTGCAGTCAGCTGTGACCGATATCGTCGCAGCCTTGAACGAGCAGCGCTCCGCCTCGTCCGACCTGGCCCGCAACGTCGAATCCGTTGCCCAAATGTCGGAGGAAAACCTCAAGGCTGCCTCGTCCGTCGAAAAAACGGCAGATAGCCTGGTCGGCGTTTCCAACCAGCTGAAGAGTAGCGTCGCGCGCTTTTCGTTCTGACCGCTGTGCCGGCCTTCGGGGAGACGGAAGGCCGGTGATGTTCCGGACATCTTCACCGCGCGCATCCTACCCCATGCGCTTGCTCATCCGGTTTTTGCGCTAGGGCGCCGATCTGGGAAAATGCCGGCATGCCCGCACTTGCCTTTGTTGACCTCGAAACCACCGGCGCCACCGCCACCCATGACCGCATCACCGAAATCGGCATCGTCGAGGTCGATGCGGATGGTTCCGTCCGTGAATGGCAGCAGCTGGTCAATCCCGGCATGCGGATTCCGCCCTTCATCGAACAACTGACCGGCATCACCAACGAAATGGTCGCCGCTGCGCCGCCGTTCGAGGCCATTGCCGCAGAAGCCCTGCGCCGGCTCGAAGGGCGATTGTTCATCGCCCACAACGCCCGCTTCGACTACGGCTTTCTGAAAGCCGAGTTCAAGCGGCTGGGCATTGATTTTCGCTGCACCGTCACGTGCACGGTCAAGCTGTCGCGGGCGCTGTATCCGGAACACCACCGGCACAATCTCGACAGCCTGATCGAACGCCACGGCCTGCAGGCCGAAGCGCGCCACAGGGCATTGGCCGATGCCCAGTTGATCCACCAGTTCTGGCAGAAAATCCATGCCGACCGCAGCAGCGAGGCCATCGAGGCAGCCCTGAACAAGCAGAACGCCCGCCCCAGCCTGCCGCCCAACCTCGACGCCGCCAATCTGGAAGACCTGCCCGATACGCCCGGCGTCTATCTGTTCTACGGCGAAAACAACCTGCCGATCTACATCGGCAAGGCCAAGGACCTGCGCAAGCGCGTGCTGTCGCATTTTTCGGCCGATGTCCGCTCGGCGAAGGAAATGGCGCTCGCCCAACAGGTGCGGCGCATCGACTGGATCGTTACCGCCGGGGAGATCGGCGCCCTGCTCCGGGAGTCGGCGCTGGTCAAGGAACTGCTGCCGACGCAGAACCGCCAGCTGCGCAAGAACGAGGAAGTCTGTACCTGGACGCTGGTCGACGAGGGCGAAGGCTGGCTGCGCCCGCAATTGACGCTCGCCAACGACCTCGACTTCGGTCTCTCCACCTCGTGCTACGGCCTGTTCAAGAGCAGCAAGGAAGCCAATACCGTCATGCGCCAGCTGGTCGAAAGCCATCATCTGTGCGACATGCTGACCGGCCAGCAGCCGCTCAAGGCCGGCAAGCCCTGTTTCGGCCACCAGATTCGCCGCTGCAAGGGCGTCTGCATCGGCAAGGAACCGCTGGCCAAACATACCATGCGCCTGATGACCGCGCTGACCGGCCTCAAGCTGGTGTCCTGGCCCTTCCCCGGCCCGGCCGTCATTCGCGAGGAAGACGAAGCGCACGTCATCGACGGCTGGCGTTACCTGGGCACCGCCAAGTCCGATGACGACATCCGGCAGTTGCTCGACGGCAAGCGCCCGCCCTTCGACCGCGACACCTACAAGATACTGGCCAAGGTCGTGGCGAAAATGAAACCGCTCGCCGCGCTCAATGGCGCCTTCCAACTGCACACTCTCAGCTGACCCGCCCCTGCGCCAGCAACGGGAAACGCCTGAAATTACCTGCACGTCATGACTGTGGCACACTGGCGAACTACCCACGAAGGAGCCCGCCATGCCAGCCGCCCGACCAGCCAAAGCCAATCCGCCCGTGCAACGCGTCGCCATCGCCTGCCAGGGAGGCGGCAGCCATACCGCCTTTACCGCCGGCGTCCTGCAAGCGCTCCTGCGCAATATCGATGCGCGCAAACACCGTATTCTGGGCCTGTCCGGCACATCCGGCGGCGCACTGTGCGCCGCCCTGGCGTGGACGGGCTTGCTCGAAGGCGATCCGGCACGCGGTGCCGCCCTGCTCGAAACCTTCTGGCAAAAGATGAGCGCCACCGAATTCCCGGACTTCTGGAGCAACCAGTGGCTGTTGCTGCAGCAGCGCAGCCGCTCCGTGCTCGGCCTGCCGGAAATCAGCCCCTACCTGCTGCCGACGAGCGGGCAGGATTTCATGGCCGACCTGCTGCGCGAACACATACCGTTCGAGCGTCTGCAATCGCTGATCACGCCGCATACGCCCTGCTTGATGATCGGCGCCGTGGAAGTGCTGTCCGGCGACTTCACCGTATTCCATTCCCATCCCGGCCCCCGGCAGCAGGGCATCACGGTGGAGGCGCTGCTCGCCTCGGCGGCGATTCCGGAAATGTTCCGCGCCGTCCATATTGGCAAGGGCATCTACTGGGACGGCCTGTTCTCGCAGAATCCGCCGATCCGCGGCTTTCTCTCGGGCAAGGAAAGCCGGGAAGCCAAGCCGGATGAAATCTGGATCATCCAGATCAACCCGGAGCGCCGCGCCAGCGAACCGATCACCTCGAACGACATCGACGACCGCCGCAACGAGCTGGCCGGCAACCTGTCGCTGCACCAGGAACTGTTCTTCGTCGACCAGACCAACGACTGGCTGCGGAAAAAATGGCTCGACGCGGCGCACATGAAGCACGTGGACGTCCGTTTCATCCGCCTCGAACTCGATCTCGACTACGCCTCCAAGCTCGACCGCAGCCCGGCTTTCATCGAACGATTGATGGACGAAGGCCGCCACAAGGGCGCAGAATTCATCGCCCGATTGAACAAGGAAACACCATGAGCCTCTCTTTTTCCACGCTTCGCCCGGCCTGCCTCGCCGCCGCGCTGGCCCTGGCCGCCGCCCTGCCCGCCCAAGGCGAGGAGATCGACTGCGTCACCACCACCTGGAAGTTGATCGGCGCCAATCATCGCATCTGCGTCAATGCCTACGATGACCCGAAGATTCCCGGCGTCACCTGCCACGTCAGCCAGGCACGCACCGGCGGCGTCAAGGGCAGCCTCGGGCTGGCCGAAGACCCGTCGCAATTCTCCATCGCCTGCCGCCAGGTCGGGCCGATTGTGCTCCCCGCCAAGCTGCCGGCCGACGAGGTCGTGTTCAGCGAAGATACCTCGCTGCTGTTCAAGGAAACGAAGATTCACCGCTTCCTCGACCAGAAGCGCAATGTGCTGATCTATCTGGCGATCAGCCGCCGGGTTATCGAAGGCGCCCCGGCCAACGCGATTTCGACGGTTCCCATCCAGCCCTGGCCGGGGAAATAATCCGTACGAACGCCCATCAGCCCGCCGCTCCGAGCGCCGCCAGCGCCTCGGCCAAACCGCCGGCGACCAGCTTCACCGGAACAGCCAGCATCAGGTTCAGCGGCAGGCCGAAATCCTCGACATGCATGCCGTCGGCGTCTATCGGGCGGCCATCGCGCAGCCCGACCGCGCCTTGCCGACGCCGCACCCGCTCGACCGTCGACTCCAGCGTATCGACATAACCGACGACCGGTTTGCCCAGCGCCAGCGCGTAACCGACCTCGACACAGGTTCCCGAATCCGGCTCGCTGCCGCGAAACGGGTTGAGATTGGCGACCACCGCATCGGCCCGATGAATCAGCGCGATGTTGGCGTGAAAAATACCCGCTGCGCTCGTCTCCACCCCATCGAGCGGCACCAGGGCTTCATGCCCGGCCTGCCGGCAGAGCACGCGCGCATCATCGGCCCACTGCCGGGCATCCGGCCGAAAGACATCGGGCCCGGCAAGATAAATTTTCAAGTGTCGTTGCATCGAAAAACCAAAAATCGTCGTAAAAAATACCGGGATGCGCCACAACAGGTTGGCAAACAGGTGGCTCCGGGTGTATTTTCAACGTTTTCATCCGCGAATCACAGCCTAGCGGCAAAAGACATCGCCCGCACCGGCCCCCTGGCCACGAATCGCCGCACCGACCGAAAGAACCATGAAAACACCTTCCCTGATCCTCGCCGCCGCCCTGAGCATCCCCACCATCGCCAGTGCAGCCGATCCGGTCAAGTTCCAGGTATTCCTCGATGGAGAACTGAAACACTCCGTTTCCCTGGCCGGCCCTCATTCCCAATTCAAATTCTCGCCCGAAGGCCTGGCCGACACCACGCTAGAGTTCCGCCTGATCGCGCCCGAACCCTTGATCCTGGAAATGAAGGAAACCACCGCCAACGCAGCACCGCCGGAAGCCGTTGGCCGCATTTCGCTGATCAAGCCAGGCAGCTCGGCCACCGCCGCCGACATCAAGGGCGCCAAATTCAAGCACGCCTACGTGGTCGTCCGCCAGGAATAGCACCCCGCTGCTGAAGGTACGCTAATAAAGAAAGGCCGTTTGTTTGAGCGGCCTTTTGTTTTGAGAAGCACAGAATAGAGATATCCGCCTATCGGCCATAGCGGCCGGTAGCCTCCCCAAGAAAAATGGCCGTTTCTGAGGACAGACCGGCCCTTGGTACTTCTATGGGCTCAGCGGCGCAGGAGCGTAGCAAAGGGAAACTCAAAAGGTAACAGCAAGCCACTCCTCATGCTCCCTAAGCACAATCCTGCATTACAGCTAGCCTAGCTACTCTCTCTATTCAAAGGTACTGAAGCAAGAAATGAACTTGAATCACAAGGTTGTAAATCAGTGTTTTTTTGCAGCCGCCGGCAAGGTCTTGACATAGGCTAGAACGCTCTTTATCTCTTCCTCCGACAAGATGTACTTGAACTGTGGCATGACGTAGGCCGGTTCCGGCAAGCGGCGCAAGCCTTCGCTTATGCTTTGTAATAGTTCCTTGTCTCGTCCTTTGAGCAAGCCTTCGAAAGTCAGGTCTGGGATATATTGAATTCCCTGCTGAAAAAATGCTGACCGAGGGCCGTCACCTTTGCCATGTAGCCCATGGCAAAGAGCGCAGTGATCGATAAAAATTGCTTCGCCCCGCGCTGCCGAAACTGGCGCCCCCGTGTTCTTGAAATGCGGTTTCGCCTGGGAGTCTCGTAGGCTGGACTTGGTCGCGGCCTGTCCGACATCCTTCTTTTCCGACGCGTTGCCAAGGCCTGCGCCTATGATTGCCATACCGGCTACCAGTGAAACTGCGAAGATGATTTTCATGGTCTGTTCCTCAATAATTCCGCTTGCGACTAGGCGGTTCCGCCCAATTGGCTGCGGTGAGCTAACAAATAGAATCTTGTGGCATCGAGAAGATGGCTAAAGCAGTTCTGCGGCACGCTTTCGATGGCGATATCGGCAAGACGCGATGCAAAGGGCAGCAAGAACCTGTCCAGGAACTCGGCCTGCGCTGACTGTATGCCCGCGACGACATCCGCCTCACTTGCCTGCGCGGCCTCGTTCTCCCGAAAACAGAGCAACTGCAGGAATTCAAGTTCCACGCAGATGTGGTCGGGAAGGTCGTCGAATGAGTCAGCAATGTCGACGCCGTGTTGCTGGTAAAACTCCTTGATCGTCAGCATTTCAGCCAGGCGTTTTTCACTGTCGATGGCGGTAAACAAGGAACCATAGGGCGGGCACGGCAGATGGGGATAGTTGTTCGTAAACAGCCCAATATGCGCCGCTTCGACCTCTTCGTAACTCATGGTGCGGAATCGCGCAAAGAATGCCCGGGCAGCCGCTCCGCCCTTCTCTGCGAGTTCTGCTTCAGAGCCGACCGCCTGGCCGTAGGCAAGGAGGAACTCCTCCTCGGCCGAGACTCGCCGAAAATAGTCATGGCCCTCCTCGCCCGGATGGGCCAGAGCCAACTCAAGGAAGTGATAAAGCTGTGCTCGTTTAGTCGCTGTGTCGCTGAGCGGTTTCACGATAACGCTGGAATCCGTTCCAGATGACGTTGAAGAATGCATGCTCAGTTTTCCCCCGCAAATTCCTAGATGTCTTTCATCTTGACCGGTGCTTCGACATGGTGCGGCTCGTCCAGCAAGCCGCCCATGGCGTAGCCGAAATATTTCTCGACTTCTTCCTTCGGGATGTTCTTTGGCGGCACATACCAGACTGATGGAATGGTTCCGAAGTCCGGACGGTACTGGCGCCGCTCAATGGGATTGACCACCCGGTGCGTCGCCTTGAGACTGGTTTCCGGATCGTAGGGTTTGACGCCCAGTGAAGGATCGCGAATCATCTTGGAGATGGTGCTTTCCGGGTCCATCAGGTTGCCGAAAATCCGGATCTTGCCAACACAGGTCTTTACGCACTGAGGCTCCTGCCCCTTTTCCAGCAAGGGGAAGCAAAACATGCATTTCTGCGATTTTTTCGTTACCGGGTTGTAGTAAATCTTGTCGTATGGACAAGCCTTGACGCAGTTCTGGAAACCCTCGCAAGTATCCTGGTCGATCAGAACAACGCCATCTTCGGTTTTGTAAATCGAACGGGTCGGGCAAGCCGGCAGACACGCCGGATTTGAACAGTGATTGCAGGGCCGCGCCAGATAAAACTGCCAGAGCTTCGGGAACTTTCCCTTGGGCGTATCTTGGTAAAGGTTGGAAAAACGATAATCCCAGTCGGCCGGATTCTTGCTGCCATTCTTGCGTGGATATTTCCCGAACGGTTGCGTCGAAACGCTGTTCCAGTACATGTTTTCCTGACCGGGGCCGCTGGTCCAGGTTTGTTTGCACGACATCGTGCAGGTGTGGCATCCGATGCATTTGTTGATGTCGATCAGCATCCCGAACTGGACGCGATTGCCGTAAAGGGGGTTGGGTTGCCCGTAGTATTTTTTCCAGAGTTCTTCAGACATGGCGACTCTCCTTGCTTAGGCTTTCTTTACTTCGCACAACTGGTCGAAGTGGCCGGAAACCGGGCCCCAGACGTTGGGAATAAAGTAGATTTCGTGGATCGGGTTGATGTCGTTGTGCGTCAGGGCATTCCAATGCCCCTCTCGAATCTGGTCGCGTTGCCAGCCGAAGTAGATCAATACAGCTCCCGGCGGCACCGATTCGCGTAACTTAACCTTCGCCTTGACGTAGCCGTTCTGGTTGTAAGCAGTCGCCCAGTCCCCTGCGACCAGGCCACGCTTCGCAGCATCGACAGGGTTTAGCTCCAGCAAGGGCTGACCGATATCGTCCAGCTTGAGAATTTCTTCGGTGGTCCGCCATGAAGAATGGACGCTCCAACGCGTATGGCGGGCGTGATAGACCATCGGATACTTTTCATAGAGCGGGTTACGCTCTTTTTTGGCTTCTGCCCATACTTTCGATGCCCCGTAGGGGGTGGCCATGTGCGGTTCTTTGTGCACTGGCAACTGCTCCCCGAACTGAATGAAGCGATCTTCATCCTTGTACAGTTCCTGACGACCTGATGCAGTCTTGAACTTCTTCTTTCCTTCGACCTCTTCGGTAAAGGAGGCATAAGGCGAACTCGGCAGGTTAACCCGGATGCAGCGTTCCTTCTTCAAGCGCTCGAAGGTGATTCCCTTGACTTGCGGACCGCCCGTTTCGAGCAGCAACTCGATTGCGGGTTCCGGACGATTGAACTTGAAAATGTCGCCGGTGCCGAGGCGCTTGCACATCTCATAGTAAATTTCGATATCCGTCTTGGCTTCGAACATCGGCTCGATCGAACCCTCGGCCAACTGGATGTACGGATGGGCCGGAGTCGTGGCAATGTCGTAGGGCAATTCGAACCAGCTGACCACCGGCAATACGATGTCTGCCAACTGCGCCGTGGTACTCATCTCGATTTCCGGCGAAACGATCAGCTCAATCTGCGGCAGAACCTTGCGCGTCAAATTGCTCTGGTCGGAGGCTTCGCCAAGGAGATTGCCGCCGGCGGCCCAGATGCAGCGAATCTGGCGCCACAACTTGTCCTTGTTCGCCATCGTCTCAGTGGGGCCATTGACGACATAGGCCGTATCGAGCGGCACTGCCCGGTAGCGATCATTCGGGTCGCCTGTATTCTTCTTCGGGAAGAAATAATCGGTTGGATTCAGGCGCATCAGATACTGCCCGGCCCAAGGGCTGACGCCGCCGCCATGGACGCCGATATTGCCGGTCAGGCATGCCAGTTCAATCACTGAACGGCCGATCAGGTCGCCGTGATACCAGTGGTTGATGCCAGTGCCCGACCAGATGCTGGCCGGCTTGGCCTTCGCGTACTCGACCGCGACACGCTCTATGACATCGGCTGGCACGCCGGTGATCTCGGAAACGGTTTTCGGGTCGTAGTCCTCAAGCTTTTTCAGCAGCAAGGTATGCGAGGTCGAGCAGCTGACCTTCTTGCCATTCTTCAACTCGATCTGCCAGGTTCCGGTAAGCGGCGGCTTGTCGCTGAAGTAAACATCAGGGACGGCCTTGCCGGCCTGTCTGTCATAGACCATGAAGGTCTTGCCGTCGCCATCCGGCAGCACGTCAGACGCCTTCAGGTACTTGCCGTTGTCGTTGCGAACCAGCAATGGGGCGCTGGTCGTCCGCCGCAGGTGATTCTCATCGGTGAGGCCTCGCTTGACCACGACGTGACACATGCCAAGGGCCAAGGCGCCATCGGTGCCGGGGCGGACACGAATCCATTCGTCGACCGCCGTCGCCGTCGGATCATAGTAGGGCGCGATATAGACGAGCTTGACGCCTTTGGCGCGGGCATCGGTAAAGAAATGCGCATCCGGCATCCGCGTCTGGAGAATGTCCGATCCCCAGATAATCGCGTAATTGGTATTCAGCAGGTCCTTGAACTCATGTTCTTCGGTCTGGACGTTCCAGGTGATCGGGTGGGCCAGAGGCAGATCACCATACCAATTGTAAAAAGTGCCGATCCCGAAACCGTTAACCGAGGCAAAGCGGAAGCCAGCCCCCTGCTTGACGATGCCGGTGGCAGGTACCGGCGGATATACCCAGATAGTATTCTGGCCGTATTTGGCTGCAATACGTTTGATTTCACTAGCGATGAAATCCAGGGCCTCATCCCAAGTGATTCGTTTCCATTGCCCTGCTCCACGCGGGCCAACGCGTTTCATCGGGAATTTCACCCGGTTCGGGGAGTAGACCCGACGATGATAGGTCGCTCCCTTCATGCAGCCCCGTGGGTTGTATTCGTCATCGGGGTAATCCAACGGCTGTTCGACACGCTGGACAATGCCATCCTTCACCACGACATTCCATGCACAGGAACCGGTGCAATTGGGCATGTTGATCGTGCGGACGGTGCGTTCGCCCTTGAAGATATTACGGTATCCGTCTTCCCAAGGACGATCCTTGCGCACGCTCAAAGCGGCGAGTGCCGGTTGAGCCAGAGAAAACGGCAAGCCGGCGGCGGCGGCAATCGACAGGCTGCCTTTAATAAACTGGCGACGACTGATGGTCATGGTTTTACCCCAACTTGTTCGTGATTATTGAAACCGGGCGCCGGCTGGCCGATGGTGCAGTCTCGGACCGCCCCATCGGCCTAGATAGGCATCAATTGGCCATGGACAGGGTCTTCACGACGCTTTCAAAAGTCTGGATGGTTCCCATGACAGTCGGGCTGCCCCAGCGTACGTGGTACTTGTTTTCTGGAACCTTGGCCAAGGCCAGCATCAGGTTGTTGAAGGCACCCAGGTCAGCAGTCTCGAAGTAGGTGATGAAATCGGTGTCATCGAGGCCGGTCGAGTGATAGAGCTTACGCTTGACGTTAACCAGATTGCCGAGCGTCGGCAGGGTGTGGGTTTCTATTTCCTTCAGGCGCTGTGCATCGGTCAGATTCCACCATTCAGCATTTTTCTTCACAGGAATCATGAAAGCATAGCGTGGTGCTTCACCACTATAGGCAGCCGAGGTCAGACCGGCATTCAGCTCCGGGGACTTGTCCTTGGTAATGTAATTGAGGGCTTTGGTTATGCCGACCAGATTCTCTGTGACGTCCGCGTACATGCCGAAACGGGTGGCGCGGAAATCAACCAGGAAAGCTTGCGTGGCAGCCATGTCGTACGCGTGAACGCGCAACAGGAAATCGCTGCCAGCCTCGAAGCCGCGCGTCAGATAGGCATCGACGATCACCTTGTCCTTGTACTTTTCCACGACAGCGAGAACTTCGGCTGCGGCGCCTTTGCGCTCGGCGGACGAAAGCTTGTAGTAATCCGGGCGCACTTTGTAAGTTGAGAAATTTCCAAAAACACCGGGAGCAGTCAAAATCTTTGCCCGGTCAACGTTCGCTGCCATTGCCGGTTTTTGCTCCATGGCCGTTTGTTGCGCAAATACGCCACCATTGACCAACAGAAGTCCTGCGGACATCAGTGCCAGAGTGATCTTTTTCATGCTTTGCTCCCTAAAAAATGTCCAAGAAACATATCGAGAATCGGGTGATTTCTTTCACCACGAATGCCCGCATATTGGGCTCGGTAAATTTTGCTAAAGTTGACAAAGATCAAGGAATGGAGGCGCTTTTGGGAACTTTATTTTTCATCGTTGTTGTAACCAAAATCATGTTCCCAACGAATAGAGAGTCATGGGAATGCAGCTGTGATTGAGGAGCAATTGCGGGACCTACTGATCAGAGGTCTTGAAGGAGATGCACATGCCTATCGTGCCTTTCTCGATCAGTTGAGTGGGCATTTGCGATCGTTTCTGATGAGGCGTCTCTCCGGCATTCCTGATGAAGTCGAAGACATCGTTCAGGAGTCGTTACTTGCCATTCACGACAAGCGCCACACTTATGATCGCTCACAACCGATGGGCGCTTGGGTATTTGCTATCGCACGTTACAAGTTGGTCGATTTTTTTCGGAGAAGGGAGATCAAAGACTCGCTTTGTGATCAGGTCGATGATGAACGCGATTTTTTCTTATCGACCAATATGGACGCGGCAGAAGCACATCGGGACATCATGAAACTGCTCAAATTGTTACCTGACAGGCAGCGAATTCCAATCGTGTGTACGAAACTCGACGGTTTATCAGTTGAGGAGACAGTGCGATTAACCGGGATGACCGAGTCTGCGATTAAGGTTGGGGTACATCGCGGTCTGAAAGCACTCGCCAAAGCGATTCGAGGAAACCATGAAAACGACTGACCTCATTTCCATGTTGGCCACCGGTATCGGTGTGGAGCCTGAAATTTCCCAGCATAGGAGATTCGGGGCGGCAAGCGTCACGGGCATTGTTCTGGCATCCATCCTGATGCTCGCCTCGATCCACATCAATCCGGAAATCTATTCCGCACTACTGTCCTGGAAATTCTGGGTGAAATTGGGCTTTGTGGCTGCCATGGCCCTTGTATCGTTCAACTTGTTATCCAAACTTTCGAGGCCAGGAAGTCGGATCAATTTTCAACTCGTTGGCTTACTTTTTCCTGTGGTGGCAATGTGGTTGCTTTCTGCGCTGATACTGCTCAAAGCAGATTCACCTGAACGCGAATCCCTGATTTTTGGACAAACATGGGCGGTCTGCCCATTCTTGATTTCGATGTTGTCTGTGCCCGTGTTCATCTCCACGCTCTGGGCCATGAGGGAAGCTGCTCCCACTCGACTAAAGCTCACTGGGGCTGTCGTTGGTCTATTTTCGGGAGCGATGGGGGCTGCAGTCTACTGTTTCCATTGTCCGGAACTAGAAGCACCATTTATATCAATTTGGTACTTACTGGGCATGCTAATCCCGACTGCGATTGGTGCGCTGTGGGGAGAGAAGTTTCTTAGATGGTAGCTACAACCGAGCTAATAGCGGCAACTCAACCGAGACAGTTAATTTCACCTGAACGCGGGCATCCGTTTTTTTGCTTCCAATGACGGCAAAGGGCTCGATGCCGACATGCCTAGCCGTTAATAGCTGTCGTTGAGTCCCTGACATTGCCAATGGCCGCTCTGTGCTCAGAAACGGCCATTTTTCATGGGGAGGCCACCGGCCGATATGGCCGACCTAAGGACACCTCGAATCCCTACCAGAAAAACCAAAAGGCGCAAGCAGAAACCCTGGGCCTTTTTCCTAACGCGCGAGTTATCGAGATCAGGCCAACAGCGGCCTGATGCTAATCAGTTCAGTTTTTCCGGGCTGCCGCAGCACTGCTTGAATTTCTTGCCGCTGCCGCACGGGCACGGGTCGTTGCGGCCGACCTTGTCTTCGCTGCGTTGCACGGTGCCTCCGGAACGCTTGTTGCGCCAGAAGTTGTACAGGGTCTGCACGATGACCGGCAGGTTTTCCTGAATATCGGCGACCAGACGGGCTTCCTCGGCCGGCGGGAACCAGCGCTCGCCGTTCTTTTCGGCATCTTCCTTGAGCATGCCGTTGAGCAGGAACATCGGTTCGAGCAGTTCGGAAAGGTCGTCGGCGTGCTTGCCGGCCAGTTCGTACCAGTCGCCGGCCAGGCCGGCACCGAAAACGTAGGAATCGGCCCAGGCCTCGAAGTCGTAGTCTTCACAGCTTTCGTCGACCGGGTAAAGGATGGGTGAAATGGTTTCGTCGGCCAGCAAGGCAGACGCGATATCGTTGTTCAGGCGCATCAGCAGTTCGACGGTTTCGGCAACGACCGGGTCGCCCGACTCCATGCCCTCACCCAGCACCTCGGGCAACCAGATGGTCGGCATGATCGGTTCGGGGCCGCTGACGACGGCGCAGATCACAGCCTGCGCTTCGTCGAGGCGCATGGCGTCGCCCTTGAAAACCTCGTGCTCCAGCAATTCTTCGAGCCGGTCGAAATCGGCGTCGGTCAACGGTTTGGGGTTCATGTTCTCTATCCTCCAGAATCGTTAAATTTTAGCCCAGTTTCCGAGTCCCACCCGCGAATTCACCGGCCGGCGCTATGGCATCGGCTCGATGTCGCGCACATTGGAAGCCGGCACACCGCCTTGGCGGGACTGCATGAAGCGCCCGGGCGGCACGCCGAAGGCGCGCTTGAACATGGCCGAGAACGCTGCCTGGCTGGCATAGCCCAACTCGGCCGCCACGTCGCCCAGCGGCCGGCCGCGCCCGATCATGTCCAGCGCACCGGCCAGTCTGAGTTGCTGGCGCCAGGCGCCGAAACTCATCTGCAATTCATCCCGGAACAGCCGGGCCAGCGTCCGTTCGCTGGCGCCAACCCGAACCGCCCAGTCGGCCAAAGCCAGGGGCGATGCGGGTTCCGCCATCAAGGCCTCGCACAGCGCCTGCAGCCGGCGATCGCGCGGCAGCGGCAGGCCAAGCGACAAGGTCGGCGCCTGTCGCATTTCGGTCAGCAGCAGGCGGATCATCAGGTCGCACCGCTCCGCATCGCCGGGCGTTTCTCGCCCTACCCGGCTAAGTGCCTCGATCAGGCTGCGCATGAGGTCGGAGACCTCGATGACGGTACAGGCCTCCAGGGGCAAGGGCGCCACTTCCCGCGCGACATAGACGGTGCGCAATTCGACCTGCCCCAGCATGGCGACCTCGTGTTCGATACCCGGCGGAATCCATACCGCCCGGAAAGCCGGCGTCAGCCAGCTGGTACCGGCCGCCGAAACGCGGATCGCGCCGCGCAGCGGATAAGCCAGTTGCGCCCAATCGTGGCTGTGCCAGGGAACAACGACATCCGGCGGCGGCTGGCGGAGATTGACCGTCAGCGGCTCATCCAGGGTGGGCGCCCGGCGCGGTAGCGGATCGAAGGGGAGTGATGTCAGCATTGCGATAATTTTTGTCCGATTATTGCAATACGGTCAAGACGAAGTTTTCTACACTCGTCCGACCCAACCGAGCGCCACGAATCATGACCACCGCCACCCTGCCACCCGCCGCGCACAGCGACCTCGAAACGATCAGCCTGATCGGCTTCGTGCATGCCGTTTCGCACTTCTTCCATCTGTTGCTGCCGCCGCTGTTTCCCTGGCTGATGCCGGAATTCGGCCTGAGCTTCACGGCCATCGGCGTGACGATGACGGTTTTCTTCGTCGTTTCCGGCATCGGGCAGGCGACGGCTGGCTTTCTGGTCGACCGTTTTGGCGCCGCGCGCGTCCTCGGCTGCGGCATTGGCTGTTTTGCGCTGGCCGGTGTCGTACTCCATTTCGCGACCGGCCTGCCCATGTTGATCGCCGTTGCCGCGCTGGCCGGCCTCGGCAACAGCGTCTTTCACCCGGCCGACTTCACCGTGCTAAACCGCCACGTTTCCCAGCCCCGTCTCGGCCATGCTTTTTCGGTGCATGGCCTATCCGGCAACCTCGGCTGGGCGGCGGCGCCGATCTTCATGACCGGCATCGCCAGCGCCAGCGGCTGGCGTACGGCGGCGCTGTCGGCCAGCATCGTCGCCCTGCTCGCCATCGCACTGCTCTTCTGGCGCCGCGAAGCCATCACCGATACGGCGGCGCATCACGCCGAAAAGGCGCAGGAAAACGCCGGCCCGCTCTTCGCCTTCCTGGGTTCGCGGGCGGTCTGGCTGTGCTTCCTGTTCTTCCTGCTCATTACCGCCGCCTTCGGCACCATCCAGAACTTCGCCAGCCCCATCCTGCAGGCCATGTACGGCCTGTCGCTGACCACGGCGGCCTTCGCGCTCTCTACCTACCTGATCGGCAGCGCCTGCGGCATCGTGCTTGGCGGCTTCCTCGCCCAGAAGGGCGAACACGACCTGCTGATCGCCGGCGCGCTGGGTTTGGCCGCCCTGCTGGCAGTACTGCTCGCCAGCGCGGTGCTGCCTGCCGGTCTGATCCTGCCGCTGATGGCCGGCATCGGCTTCTGCACCGGGATCGCCGGCCCGTCGCGCGACCTGCTGGTGCGCAAGGCGGCCACCGCCCGCTTCGGCAAGGCGGCCTACGGGCGGGTCTATGGTTTCGTTTATTCCGGGCTCGACCTCGGCCTGGCGCTCGCTCCGCTGATCTTCGGCGGCCTGATGGATGCCGGGAAATTCGGCGCCGTGCTGGTCGGCATCGCCATCCTGCAAACCCTGGCCATCTTCAGCGCTCTGCGCGTCGGCAAGGCTGTTTAAATTGCAGCAAGCAATCGGTAAAAAGCCCGCTTACCTGCGGGCTTTTTACTAAGATTTGGCAGCTTCGACCAACTCCCCGTCAGTCACACACGACTGGCCCTTGGCTTGATCGATTTCTTCTATCAGGCCCCATCCCGAAAGAATGCCCATTGAAATCCAGGTTTGAAAAAACCGCTGCTCCCCGGGTTTGACGGTAAAGGACACTTTGGAGTCATGCTCCATCGATTTGGCCACCAGCGTATGGTTGCCCGGCATGACCTCGGCGTAGGCAAAAGTGCTTCGGGCAACGGTCGCGATGATCTTTCCGTCAAGCTCGATGTCCGGTCGAATCGCCATGCCGAAAGTTCGACTGTCGCGACACACATAAATCTGCGCGTTTTCTCCGCTCTTTTCGAATTTCTTGATCGCAGCGCCACGTGCAGGATCGCCCAATTGAACGCTGGCGCACCCCGCAAGGAAAAGGATCGCCATAAGACCGACAGCTGCAGACTGGATATTCATCGCAAATTGACCTTGTAAAAAAAAGGTCATTTTCCGGAATTTACCGATACGACGAAATACTCACGAAAGTCATAGGCCTACAGCCCCCTCGCCCAGGCCGGCCGCAGACGGGCCGTTTCGGGCGCGGCGATGGCCTGCCGGACTTGCTGCAACAGCCGATCCTTGTCGGCACCCAGCGTTCCCTTGAGGACCAGCCAGTTCGAGGCATGGTCGCTACGGAAGACCGTGCGCTTCAGGTCCAGCGCAGACAGGAAGCGCTCCATTTCGACGAACAGTTCGTGCTGGTCAAGTGCTTCCCAGCCGGGGAAACCATTGCGCAGACGCTGCTCACCCTTGGGAAAGCTGACCACCAGCGTCGCCAGGAATTCCGGCTGCGTCGCGTTGGCAAGACGGGCCGAATTGTCGGCATGCTGCGCCGACAGGGCCTTGCCGCCCAGGCCGTTCAGGATCATCACCGAACGGGTGATGCCGGCGTTCCCCAGTTTGTTCAGCGCATCGCAGGTGCTATCGAAGGTTTCGCCCTTTTGCACGGCGGCCAGCACCTGGTCGTCGCCGGATTCGGCCCCGACGTAAACCATCTTCAAGCCGGCGGCAGCCAGTTCATCGACTTCCTGCTGGCTTTTTTTCCGCAGGTTGCGCGGCAGGCAGTAAGAGGAAATCCTGCGAACCGCCGGCATGTACGTACGAATGGCCTCGAGGATGGAGAGCAGGCGCCGGGTAGGTAGTACCAGGGCATCGCCATCGGCCAGGAACACCCGGCGAATCTGGTCGCCGTAACGCTCGCCGGTCAGGCGGATGCTTTCCAGAACCTCGTCTTCTTCACGCGCCCGGAATTTCTTCTGCGGCGCGGTATACATTTCGCAAAAGGTGCATTGGTTCCACGAACAGCCGTCGGTAACCGGCAGGATCAGCGATTCCGCCTCGCTGGGCGGACGGAAAACCGGCTCGACGTAGCGGATCGGAATCACGCCGCGCCTGCCTTGGCAATGAAGGCAGGCGGCACGGCGGTCGGCTTGCGCTCGGTGTAGTCGAAGAACATGATCCCGTGCTTGCCGCGCGCCACCTCCCGCCCGCTGGCCTTGTCGACGAGCTGCCAGACGAGATCGCAGCCGTATTTGTTGAAATCGTTGGCGGCCATGCTGACGACCAGCGTTTCGCCGTGGAAGGCCTCGGAACGATACTGGGCGGCAACGTCGGCGACGATGATGCCGACGCCCTCGACATCGAGCTCGGTATAGCCGAGGAACTTGAAGAAGCGGACCCGCGCTTCGGAAACGAGCGACATCAGCTGGGCGTTATCGAGATGATGGCCGTAGTTGATGTGGCCGATGTAGATCAGGATTTCGGTCGAGAACGGGAATGTTTCGGGCAGTTCGATCTTGATGCGGGGCATGGGGTTGGCGCCGGAGATGGGAAAGAAAGAATTCTAGAGCTTGCGGCGTAGAATCGGGAATGCATTGGAGATTGCCATGAAACAGATCGACCACAGCCGCCTCGACCAGATTGTCCTCGACGCCCGCAAGGCTGCGGATGCCCGCGCCGAGGGCTACCGCGAAAAAGCACTCAAGATTTACCCGTGGATTTGCGGTCGTTGCGCCCGCGAATTCACGCACGCCAACCTGCGCGAACTGACCGTGCATCATCGCGACCACAATCATGATAACAACCCGTCGGATGGCAGCAACTGGGAACTGCTCTGCCTTTATTGCCACGATAACGAGCATCAAAAACAGATCGAGGCCGACCGCGGTCGCACCGATGGCCGAACCGGGCGCGGCGGTGGGGCGACGCACAATCCCTTTGCCGCGCTGCAATCGATGCTGAAGCCAAAGGAGTGAGCCGCTCCCCCTCCGTGTCGCCGGACTAATTGCCCTCCTCGGCCCCCACGGTTGGCGACGGCAGCTCCACCCGCATCATCGCGCCGCCGAGCCGACCCGACTCACCGATCAGCAGGCTGCCATGGTGCTGGCGTGCGATTTCACGAACGATGGCCAGCCCCAGGCCACAGCCGTCGCCAGTCTGGCCGGCCGGCCGATAGAAGCGCTCGCCGATGCGCGGCCTTTCACTTTCGGCGATCCCCGGACCGCTATCCTCCACCCGCAACCAGGCCATCGCTCCCTCCTGACCGCAGCTGACCGTCACAACCCCACCCCGTGGGGTATGGCGAAGCGCGTTGTCGAGCAGGTTGGCCAGCAGTTCCTGCAGCAGCAGTTCGTTGCCGGCGACCACGGCCGGAGACAGCTCGAAGCCGAGATCGATATCCTTGGCAATGGCCTTGGGCAGCCAGTCTTCAGCCACCGAACGGACCAGGTCGGCGAGCGAAATAACCGCCGACGTCTGCGGCAAGCTCGGTTCGGCGCGCGCCAGGGCCAACAGCTGTTCGACCAGATGCCCCAGGCGCCCGGCTGCCGCATGGATACCCGACAAAACACCCTTGCCGGACTGCCCGGATTCCTGCTGGGCAGCCTCGACCTGCGCCAACAGGGCGGCAATGGGT
>CAMKYP010000021.1 GCA_946477505.1 uncultured Dechloromonas sp.
CCACCCCAGGCCGGGCCCCAAACCGGCCCTCCGATGGAAGCTCCGATATAGACACGCGTCCGATGCGCCAGCGCATCGGTACCGCCCCCCAGCATGAGCAGGGCAAGCAATGCGAAAAATATACGGCGAATTTTCATGACATTAAAGAAAAACCGATAACCCACTATCACCTTAGCGGATTATCGGTTTTGCAGGAGCGGAAAATTGCTACAAATTGTAAGGCGCCCCGCTCAAGCGCCACCAACGATCACAGCAGCTTCATCTTCTTTGCCGCCTCGCGCAACTCGCTGCGGAAATTCGGATGCGCAATGCCGATCAGCGCCTCGCAGCGTTGCTTGGCGGTCTTGCCGCGCAACTGCGCCACGCCAAATTCCGTCACGACGTAGTTGATGTCGTTCTTGCTGGTCGACACATGCGTTCCCGCCGAAAGTGTCGGGACGATGCGGGAAATGGTGTCATCCTTGGCCGTCGCCGGCAGTACGATGAAGGCCTTGCCGCCGTTGGAGCGGTTGGCAGCACGCACGAAGTCGGACTGGCCGCCAGTCCCCGAATAAGGCACCGCACCGAGGCTTTCCGAACCGCACTGGCCCATGAAGTCGATCTGCATGGTTGCGTTGATGCAATGCAGGTTGTCGTTCTGGCCGGCCAGGTACGGATCGTTGGTGATATCCACCGGATGCATTTCCAGAGCCGGGTTACGGTGCATGAAACGGTAGAGCTTGTTCGAGCCGAGCGCGAAGGTGGCCAGCATCTTGCCGTTGTTGACGTTTTTCTTGCTGTTATTGACCACACCGGCCTCGACCAAGGTCATGATGCCATCGCCGATCATTTCGGTATGGATGCCCAGATCATGCTTGTGCGTCAGTTGCATCACCACGGCATCGGGAATGCCGCCATAGCCGATCTGCAGGGTTGCGCCATTCGGAATCATGTCGGCAACGTATTTGCCGATGGCCTCCTGAACCGGGCCGATCTTCGGCAGGCCGACTTCGAGCAGCGGGTCGTTGCTCTCGGTCAGCGCGGCAACCTTCGAGATGTGGATATGGCAGGCGCCATTGGCGAAGGGGACGTTCGGGTTGACTTCGAGCACCACGGCACGCGCCTTGGCAATCGCAGCCATGGTGTAGTCGGGGCCGAGCGACAGGGAGAAATAACCGTGCTCGTCCATTGGCGAAGCCATGGCGAAGACGACATCGGCCGGCATCAGGCCGCGGTTGATCAGCATCGGCATTTCCGAGAAGTAGGAGGGATGGAAATCCACCCAGCCCTGCTGGCCACCCGGGCGCGTCACGCCGCCGAAGAAGTACGCCACGTGGCGAACGTGCTGGGTAGTCTCGGGATCGATGTAGCCGTACTTGCGCAACGGCAGAATCTGGGAAACCTTGACATCCTGATAGCGGGTGCGCACATCGGACAGCGCCGTGAGCAATGCGGGCGGCTCGCCGACCCCGGTCGGAACGACGATGGTGTCGCCATTCTTCACGACGTGGATCGCATCGGCCGCCGTCATGCGTTTTTGTTGATATTCAGCCTGTACGGACATTCTGCTTCTCCTCTTGCGTTTGTTATGAAAGTTCAATCTTCCCATTTTGGTCAGACCAAAATAGTGACACAAATCAATTCCAGAAGCTTGCTGCACTGCAAAAACATACGTCCCGGTATGGGCGCAAAAGCGCCCATAGACTTCAATCCGGCGTTGACGTCCCGCCCTTTCGGTTGCTGCCGGCCACCATGCGGATCTCGAACAGGCGGCATTCAAGCGGTCCGTTGAACAGCGGCGTCTTCCGACTGGGCTTCAGCCCGACCAACTTGGGCAAACGCAGGTCGGCGGTGAAGAAGAAGCAGTTCCAGCCAGCCCAGTGGCGCTTCAGCGCCGTGCCGAGTTGGGGATAGAAGGCGGCCAGTTCGTCCTGCTCGCCGATCCGCTCGCCATAAGGCGGGTTGGCGAGCAGGATTCCATGATCGGTCAGCGGCTGGGTTTCGAGTATGTCGCCACGGTCGACCGTCACCACCCCGCCGAAGCCGGCTTCCTGCAGGTTACGGCGTGTGGCGCGCACGGCGCGCTCATCGATGTCGTAACCACGGATATCCATGGGTTCCGCCGGTTTGACGCGCGCTTCGGCAGCGGCACGGATGTTCGCCCAGTTCAGCGCTTCAAAACTCTTCAGACGTTCGAAGGAGAAGGTACGATCCAGCCCGGGAGCGCGATCAAGCGCCACCTGAACCGCTTCGAGCAGGAAGGTACCGCTGCCGCACATCGGATCGATCAGGGAAGTACCGGGTCGCCAGCCGGTCAGCTTCAGAATGCCGGCAGCCAGGTTCTCTTTCAGCGGCGCATCGACGCTGGCCTTGCGGAACCCGCGCTGCCACAAGGGCTGGCCCGAGGTGTCGAGGTATAGCGTGCACTCGTTCTCGGTCAGGAAGACATGGACGCTGACATCCGGGTTGCGCGTCTCGATATTCGGCCGCTCGCCAAGATCCTCCCGAAAACGGTCGCAAACCGCATCCTTGACACGCAGGGTCACGAAATCCAGCGATTTCAGCGGGCACTTAATGGCCGTGGTGACCACGCGCATGGTGTTGGACACCGTGAAGTGATTCGGCCAGAGCTGGCGCACAGCCAGGCGATAGATATCCTCTTCCTTGGCATACGGCCCCTTGACGATGTGCCACAGGATGCGCGTGGCAATGCGCGACTCGAGGTTGGCGCGGTAGCAGACCGACCACTCCCCGGAGAAAAAGACGCCACCGTGCACCGCCTTCAGGTCTTCGCCGCCGACGCCGCGCAGTTCCTCGAGCAGCAGTTCTTCAAGCCCGCGCGGGCAGATCGCAAAATATTTGTTCATGTCAGAAAGGCTTCAGGACAACGAGGAAAAGGACGGCAAGGAGAATGATCACGGGCAGTTCGTTGTAGAAACGGAACCAGACATGGGTACGGGCATTGCCACCCATCTGGAAATCCTTCAACACCCTGCCGCAATGCCAGTGATAGACGGCGAGAACGATAACCAGGACTGTCTTGGCATGCAGCCAGCCACCGCTGAAGCCGTATCCGAACCACAGCCACAGGCCGAGCAGGATGGCCAGGACGCCGAGCGGCGTCATGAAGCGGTACAGTTTCCCGGCCATCAGCAGCAGGCGGTCGCGCTCGGCCACGCTATCCGGCGGCACCATCGCCAGGTTGACGAAGATTCGCGGCAAGTAGAACAAGCCGGCAAACCAGGAAATGACCATCCAGATATGGAGTGTCTTTACGATGAGCATGCGTTTCTCCGGGCAAGCGCATCGGCTATGCCGTCGTCGACCGACGGAAAGGCGAGGCGCAGGTTCAATTCGTTTTTCAGGCGCCGGTTGCCGATACGGCGCGATTCGCGCATGAAGGACATCTGGACCGGCGAGAGCAGTTTTTCGGCATCGCTCCGGCTCAGGCGTGGCGCCTTGGGCAAGCCGAAAGCCTCGGCGACACGATCAAAATAACCCGCCATTTTCATTTCTGTATCGTCGACCGCATTGTAGGTACGGTTGGGGCGCCCCAAGCGCATAGCGGCAATACAGGCCGACGCAAGGTCGTCGGCATGGATGTGGTTGGTGAAGACATCGTCGCCATCGACCAGGGCCGGCGTCCCCTTGTGCAATCGCTCGACCGGCAGGCGGTCCGCGGCATAGATGCCCGGTGCCCGCAGGATGGACACGGCAACCCCGTTGCGCGCCCCCCAGGAACGCAGGCAACGTTCGGCATCGACGCGGCGGCCAGCACGGTCGCTTTCCGGCCTCAGCCTGCGGGTTTCGTCGATAACAGCACCGCTGCAATCCCCGTAAACCCCTGTCGTGCTTACGTAAATCAGGCTGCGTGGTAGACTTTTGCCTTTGCTCAACGCGGCGAGCAGGTTGCGGGTGCGCGTATCGCGCTTGCCCGTTCCGGGCGGCGGCGCCAGATGCAGGATGCAGTCGGCCAGACCGGCCAGGCGGACGAGGCTGGCCCGGTCGTCGAGATCGGCCAGAACCGGTGTGGCACCGGCGTTTCGCCATTCCGCCGCACGCCCCGCATCGCGCAGCAGGGCGTACGTCCGGGCATGCGAGGCCAGTTGGGACAGGATGCGGCGGGCGACGTCCCCGCTGCCAACGATCAGTATTTTTTGCACGTCGGCATTTTAGCCGAGCAACGAGGGGAACCGATGCGCTATCAAGTCACCGTCCAGCCGAGCGGCCGCCAATTTACCGCCGAAGCCGATGAAACCCTGCTCGACGCAGCGCTGCGTCAAGGCCTGACCATGCCCTACGGCTGCAAGGATGGCGCCTGCGGCGCCTGCAAGGGTCACGTCCAATCGGGCACCGTCGACCACGGCAACGCGCAGGCACACGCCCTGAAAGACGACGAAAAAGCCGCCGGCATGGCGCTCTACTGCTGCGCCAAGGCTCGCTCTGACCTGAGCATCGAATGCCGGCAGATCACCTCGGCCAACCAGATTCCGGCCAAGACCCTGCCCTCGCGCATCGAAAAACTCGAAAAACTGGCACCGGACGTCATCGAGCTGCATTTGCGCCTGCCGGCCAGCGAGCGCCTGCAATTCCTCGCCGGCCAATATATCGACATCCTGCTCAAGGACGGCCGAAAGCGCAGCTTCTCGCTGGCCAACGCACCACACGACGATGCCCTTCTTCAGTTGCACATCCGCCACGTCCCGGGCGGCGTGTTCACTGACCAGGTATTCTCGACCATGAAGGTACGCGACATCCTGCGCTTCAACGGCCCGCACGGCAGCTTCTACCTGCGCGAGGATTCGGCCAAGCCGATGATCCTGCTCGCCGGTGGCACAGGATTCGCACCGATCAAGGCCATTGTCGAGCACGCCATCGCCGAGAATTGCCAACGTCCGATGGCTATCTACTGGGGCGCCAGAGCCAGGGTTGATCTGTACCAGAATGCACTACCGGAAAAATGGGCCGATGAACATGCCAACATCCGCTACGTGCCGGTTCTCTCGGAACCTGCCGGCAGCGACAATTGGACCGGTCGCACCGGCCTGGTCCACCAGGCCGTTCTGGCCGACTTCCCGGACCTTTCAGGCCACCAGGTCTATGCCTGCGGCGCCCCGGTGATGATCGAAGCCGCCAAGCGCGATTTCATGGCACAGGGCCTGCCGGAAGAGGAATTTTTCGCCGACGCCTTCAGTTTTTCGAGCAACTGACGAGCGCCATCCTGGCAGCGACGAGCCTTATCGTTGCCAGGCGCAACCGTGCAAGGTTTCGCCATCCAGCGTCACGCTTGCAGTCCAGCCGAATACCGAATTGGCCTGCTGATCGCGGCACAGTTTCTGTTCGAAGCGCAAGGTCAAGGCGTGCCCTCCTTCGGAAACCCGATAAGAGGCCACGCCGTTATCCGGCAGCGTCGGCGCATAGGGCAGCACGACTTCCGGTCTCCCCTGGCGCTTGAACTGCACCCGCTCGCCGCCCGCCGCGAGTATCCAGCCCGGCTCGTTTCCGGAAGCGCGCCACGCCTCGTCGGACGTCCCCGGAACCTGGCAACGCCCGTCCGTCTGGGCAAAGTTGATTTGCGAAGCCTTCAGGCGATCGTGCTCGACGAAGCCCAGCAATTCGACATATAGCTTCTTGCCCGCTGTCAGACCGATCAGATCAAGCCCCTTGCCAACCGAGCCGTCGGCCGAAACATCCTCGAAAAACACGAAGGTACGGTCGCGACACGGCGCGAACATCAGCTTGTCACCGTACTTGAGAACCTGCCCATAGGCCAGTCGCGGCTTGGTATCGACAGGCTTGCTGGCTGGCAGGTCGGCAATATTCACCTCGTCGGCCAAAGCGGGAAGGCTCAACAGAGCCAGGGAGACGATACGGGCGATGGTGCGTAGTTTCATGACTGCTCGCGAGCGAGGGATCGACAAGGCGACATTGTTGCCGAAGCCCGCGCGGAAAGTTTTGATGCAGTTGAAAAACGCCGGTTATTCGCCCAGATAGGCCGCCCGCACCTTGGGATCGTCGAGCAGTTGCGCGGACTCGCCGTTCAGGGTGATTTCGCCGCTTTCCATGACATAGGCGCGCTGGCTGCTTTCCAGCGCCAGCTTGGCGTTCTGCTCAATGAGCAGAATGGTCATCCCGGTTGCCGCGACGGCGCGCACCACCTCGAAGATTTTTTGCACCATGATCGGCGCCAGTCCCATCGACGGTTCGTCCAGAAGCAGCATTTTCGGACGACTCATCAGGGCGCGGCCGAGGGCCAGCATTTGCTGCTCGCCACCGGAAAGCGTGCCGGCCAACTGGCTTTCCCGCTCCTTCAAACGCGGGAAATAGGCGAAAATCTGCTGCAGATCCTGTTCGATCGCCGCCGTATCGTCACGAACAAAGGCGCCCATGCGCAGGTTTTCGAGAACGCTGAGGCGCGGAAAGACGCCACGCCCCTCGGGAACGAGTGCGATGCCCTTGCGGATAACGTCGTGCGGCGCGACCTTGCTGATTTTCTCGCCACAGAAATGCACATCGCCCCCGACCGCGTTGAGCACGCGGGAAATCGCTTTCAGCGTGCTGGTCTTGCCGGCACCGTTGGCACCGATCAGGGCGACCGTCTCGCCTTCGTTGACGTGGAAGGTGATGCTGCGCACCGCCTGAATGCCGCCGTAGGCGACGTGGAGTCCGGTTACTTCAAGCACCTAGGTAAGCCTCGATAACGCGTTGATCTTTCTGCACGACTGCCGGCACATCCTCGATGACCAGCGCGCCGTAGTCCAGCACGGCGACGCGATCGCACAGCCCCATGACCAGCTTGACGTCGTGCTCGATGAGCAGGATGGTCGTCCCATCATGGCGAATGCCCTCGATCAGCTCGCGCAGTTCCTCCGTCTCCGTCGCATTCATGCCGGCGGCCGGCTCGTCCAAGCAGAGCAGTTTGGGCTCGGTCGCCAGGGCACGGGCGATTTCCAGGCGACGCTGGTCGCCGTAGGAGAGGTTCTTGGCGAGATCGTCGGCACGATCCTCGATGCGCACGTAGTGCAGCAAGTCGATGGCGCGCTGGCGGATGGCCGCCTCCTCGGCACGAGTCGCCGACGTATTGAGCATGGCGCCGATAACGCCAGCCCGGGTGCGCACATGGCGGCCGACCATGACGTTTTCCAGCGCCGTCATGTTGCCGAACAGGCGGATGTTCTGGAAAGTGCGGGCGATGCCCCGCGCTGCGGCATGCTGTGGCGCGTCGGCGACCAGGGGTGCGCCGTCGAAGGTGAAAGCCCCGCCATCCGGCACGTACAGCCCGGTCATGCAGTTGAAGAAGGTGGTTTTGCCGGCACCATTGGGGCCGATCAAACCGTAGATTTCGCCGCGACGGATGGTCAGCGAAACATCACGCAGGGCTTTGACGCCGCCAAAATGCTTGGCGACGGCTTTCGCTTCGAGAAGCGTGCTGGGCAAATTCGTGCTCATGCCTTGCCCTCCGCCTGTTTCTCGCCCAGTTCCCGCTTGCGCTCCGGCGACGGCCACAGACCGGCCGGCTTGAAGCGCATAACAAGGACCAGTGCCAGGCCGAAAACGAGCATGCGCAAGCTCTCGGGATCGACCATCATCTTGCCGAAGAGCGCCATCTGGATCGGCCCGACGCCGTAACGCAAGGCTTCCGGCAGGATGCTGAGCAGCACGGCGCCGAGGATGACGCCGGGAATGTGGCCCATGCCGCCAAGAACGACCATGGCCAGGATCATGATCGACTCCATCAGCGAAAAACTCTCCGGTGAAACGAAGCCCTGCATGGCTGCGAACACGCCGCCGGCGATGCCGCCGAAGCTGGCGCCCATGGCGAAGGCCAGCAGCTTGATGTTGCGGGTATTGATGCCGACTGCCTTGGCGGCGATTTCATCCTCGCGGATGGCTTGCCAGGCACGGCCGATACGCGAGTTCTGCAAACGCAGGTTGATGATGACGACCAGGATGGCCAACGCGACCAGCAGGTAGTAATACTTCATCGGCCCGCTCAGGGTCAGGCCGAAAAGCTGGGTATTGCCCGAGAACTTGAAATCGCCGAAAGCCACGGGATCGATCAGGGTGATGCCCTGCGGTCCGTTGGTGATATTCACCGGCGCATTCAGGTTGTTCATGAAGATACGGACGATTTCACCGAAGCCGAGCGTCACGATGGCCAGATAGTCGCCGCGCAATTTCAGTGTCGGCGAACCGAGCAGCACCCCGGCAATGCAGGCCAGCGCGGCACCGATGGGGAGAATGACCCAGATCGGCAAATGCAGGCCGAAGTGCGGGCTGGCCAGCAAGGCCCAGGTATAGGCACCAACCGCGTAGAAAGCGATGTAACCGAGGTCGAGCAGACCGGCGTAGCCAACCACGATGTTCAGGCCGAGCGCCAGGAAGACATAGAGGATGGCGAAGTCGAGAATGCGCACCCAGGCCTGGCCGCCCATCGCCGCCACGAAGGGCAGGCCGAGCAGGGCGACGGCGATCAGCGTGACGCCGAAGGCGGAACGGGGATTGAACCACTTATTCATGCAGCCTCCCATGCGAAGGCAAGACGAGGCGGAAAGTTGGCCACCGACGAGACAGTGCTGTCGCACGGCAAGGAGGTGGGCGACGCAGCCAACGATGTACTGGCGAACAGGGGTGACTGCATCATGCGCGGTCTCCCGTCTTTTCACCGAACAGCCCCGAAGGCTTGAACATCAGTACGACAATCAGCACGATAAAGGCAAAGATGTCCTGGTAATGACTCCCCAGGAAGCCGCCGGTCAGGTCGCCGATATAACCGGCGCCCAGCGCCTCGATGATGCCGAGCAGCACACCGCCGAGCATGGCGCCGGCGAGGTTGCCGATGCCGCCCAGCACGGCCGCCGTGAAGGCCTTGAGACCGAGCATGAAACCCATCTGGTAATGCGCGATTTCATAATAAGTACCGACCATGACTCCGGCCAGCGCACCCAGCGCCGAACCAATGACGAAGGCAGCGGCAATGACGCGATTGATATTGACGCCCATCAGGCTGGCCACCGCCGGGTTCTGCGCCGTGGCGCGCATGGCCATGCCGAGTTTGGTGCGGTAGATCAGTGCCAGCAGACCGGCCATGGTTGCCCCGGAAACGACCACGATGAAGACCTGGATCGCCGTGAAATGCGCCCCGGCCAGTTCAAAATTGATCTTCGGCAGCAGAGGCGGAAAGGTCAGGTAATTGCGCCCCCAAATCATCATGGCCAGGTTTTGCAGCACGATGGACATACCGATGGCTGTAATCAGCGGCGTCAGGCGCGGCGCATTGCGTAGCGGGCGATAAGCGATGCGCTCCAGCCCCCAGCCGAGCGCCATGCAAATCAGGACCGATACGCCCAGTCCGGCCAGGCCGGCGAATAGCACCGGCATGCCGGCATTGATCAGGGAGCCGGCGACGGTAATGGTCACCAGCGTACCGATCATCACCACTTCGCCGTGCGCGAAATTGATCAGCCCCATGATCCCGTAGACCATCGTATAGCCCAGTGCGACCAGCGCGTAAATGCTGCCCTGAACCAGACCATTGATGATCTGCTGGAGAAAAATATCCATTTAGTCTATTTCTATAAATACAGAATGGGAAACGGCACCTCGCGGTGCCGTTTCGTTTTGCCAGACAAGAGTCTACTACTTTTTCTCCACTGCGGCCTTGGTCGCGTCAGCGGCATTCTTGACCGCTTCCGCGCCGGCCTTCACGGCATCCTTGCCGGCTTCTGCCGCATGCTTGGCTACATCCTTGGCGTCGGCAGCGACTTCCTTGCCAACGGCTGCTGCCGCACCGGCCACCGCCTTGGCGGCATCTTTCACTTCGGCCACGACTTCCTTGACCTCAGCCTTAGCCAACTCGACCGGTGTGCCGCCCAACGTCTCGACGTATTCCAGCTTGCCGCCCTTGTATTGGTAAATGGAAATGGCCCCACCCTTCAGGTCGCCCTGGGCATCGAACTCGATCAGCGCGGTAACACCGTCGTATTTGGTCTGGCCGATGGCCGGCAGGAACTTGGCCGAATCAACCGAGTCGGCGCGCTTCATAGCGTCGACCATGACCATCACCGCATCATAAACATACGGCGAATAGAGCTGGATATCGGCATTGAACTTCTTGGTGAAGCGCTCTTTGAACTCAGGCCCCTTGGCCAGCTTCTCCAGCGGCATGCCCGGCAGCGAACAGTAGTTGCCTTCGGCGGCCTCGCCGCCCAGCTTCATGAATTCCGGCGTACAGACGCCGTCTCCGCCGAGGAACTTGGCCTTGATGCCGAGCTCCTTCATCTGCTTGGCCATCGGGCCACCCTGTGCATCCATGCCGCCGTAGAAAACCAGTTCGGCCTTGGTAGACTTGATCTTGGTCAGGATGGCCTTGAAATCGGTCGCCTTGTCATTGGTGTATTCGGTCGCAACGACCTTCAGGCCGGCCGCTTCGGCCGCCTTCTTGAATTCATCAGCTAGGCCCTGACCATAGGCGGTGCGGTCATCGACGACGGCGACGGTCTTGACGCCTTGCTTGGCGGCGAATTCGCCGAGTACCTTGCCCTGCTGGACGTCGTTGGCCATCACCCGGAAGGCCGTCTTGAAGCCTTGCTGGGTGTATTTGGGATTGGTGGCGGAGCCGGAAATCTGCGGAATACCGGCGTCGGCATAGAGCTTGGAAGCCGGGATGGTAGTCCCTGAGTTCAGGTGGCCGATCACACCATTGACCTTGGCGTCGACCAGCTTCTGAGCAACGATGGCCCCCTGCTTCGGGTCGGCAGCATCGTCTTCGGCCAGCAACTGGAACTTGACCTTGGCGCCGCCGATCTCGAGTCCTTGGGCATTCAGCTCCTCGACCGCCAGTGCGGCACCGTTTTCATTGTCCTTGCCCAGGTGAGCCTGGGGACCGGTCATCGGCGCGACATGCCCCAGTTTGACCACAACTTCCGGCTTGGCAGCGGGCGCAGCCGGTGCGGCGGCCGGCTTCGGCTCTTCTTTCTGACCGCAGGCGGAAAAGGCAAATGCGGCCACGATGGAGAGGGCAACTAGGGAAAGCTTCGCGTGCATCGGTTTATCTCCTGATTTTTCTGGGGGTTGACAATGGCCAACCGATTGTCCGGAGGCATCTTATCCGTGTCAATCATTAGGTGATATGATTATTGAATGTAGCCACCCAATGAGAGTGCCAGATGCCGGCAATTGCCCGATTACGCTTCCTGGTTGCCAAGACGGCCCGCAAGCTGTTCTCGATGCTGCCCCAGAAGAGCAGGCACAACGTCTATCGTTCATTCGTCGACTGCCGGGAACCCAACAAGCGCCTGGTCCTCAAGATAGCCGAAACCCAGCAGGAGCTTGAAGCCTGCTTCAAGCTCCTGCACGACGCCTACGTCAGCAGCGGCTTCATGACCCCCGACCCGTCCGGCATGCGGGTAACGATCTATCACGCCCTACCCACCACCACCACACTCTGCGCCAAGTTCGATGATCAGGTGGTCGGCACGCTGTCGCTGATCCGCGAAAGCGCCATCGGTTTTCCGCTGCAGCGCATCTTCGACCTGACCGATGTGCGCGAGAAGGAAGGCCAGATCGCCGAGGTCTCCGCCCTGGCGGTACATCCACGCTTCCGGCGCACCGGCGGGACGATTCTTTTCCCGCTGATGAAGTTCATGTACGAATACTGCACGACCTTCTTCGACACGCGCCACCTCGTCATCGCCGTCAATCCCCGGCACATCGAAATGTACGAGTCGCTGCTCTTCTTCAAGCGGCTGACGGCCAACACCGTCGAGAACTACGACTTCGTGAATGGCGCACCGGCCGTCGGCGCCACGCTCGACCTTAAGCATGCGCCGGAAATCATGCGCAAGGCCTACGCCAGCAAGCCGCCGAACCGGAATCTCCATCGCTACTTCGTCGAAACCAAGCTGCCCAACATCCAGATTCCGCATCGCCGTTTCTTCACCACCAACGACCCGGTGATGACACCAGCTCTGATCGATTATTTCTTCAACAAGCGGACCAAGGTGTTCGCCGAGCTCAGTGATCGCAAGAAAACCCTGCTCCATCTGATCTACGACCTCCCGGAATACAAGAAAATCCTGCCGCCCCAGCCCGGGGAAGGGGTCGCCAGGAAGGTGCGCCAGCACCAGCGTTTCTCGGTCAAATGCCCGGCCAAGCTGGCCAACAACAATCCACTGGCCGGCACCCCGATACCTGTCGAGGTCAACGAGGTGTCGCGCTACGGCTTCCGCGCCCGGGTCGCCCAGCAGATTCCGGCCGAAGTCTGGCTCAATGCGACGGTGCAGTTGGGGCTGAACGAGGTGTCGCGCCTCACCGTACAGGTGGTCCAGGAAACCGAAATAAACGACCAGCATTACTGCGGTTTCCGCATCGGCGAGCCTGACTTGGTGTGGAGAAAATTCGTCACGGCGCTCTATGAAGGGCATACTCACACGGATCTCGACCAAGCAACCCGATTCCTGACGTGAGCCACTCTCTTCCCGAAGCCCTGATTCTTTCCCTCCAGCAACAATTCCAGCAACGATTTTCCCAAGGCGAGTCCCAGCGCCTGCTGCATGGACGCGATGAATCCGTCCACACACCACAGCCGCCCGACGCCGTGGTGATGGCGGAAAGCACCGACGAAGTCGCTGCCGTCGTCCGCCTGTGCGCCGAATACGGTGTACCGGTCATACCCTACGGGGTCGGCAGTTCCGTCGAAGGCCATATCCTGGCGCCGCAAGGCGGCATCTCGCTCGATCTCTCCGGCATGAACGCGGTATTGGCCATTCATGCCGAAGACGGCGATGCCGTCGTTCAGGCCGGCGTCACCCGCAAGCAGCTAAACGATGCCCTGAAAGGAACCGGGCTTTTCTTCCCGATCGACCCGGGCGCCGATGCCACGCTCGGCGGCATGGCGGCGACCCGCGCCTCCGGCACCAACGCCGTACGCTACGGCACGATGCGCGACAACGTGATGGCGACAACCACCGTGCTGGCCGATGGCCGCATCATGAAAACCGGCGGCCGCGCCCGCAAGTCGTCGGCCGGCTACGACCTGACCCGCCTGCTGGTCGGATCGGAAGGTACGCTGGGCATCATGACCGAGCTGACGGTCAAGCTCTACCCGATTCCTGAAGCCATCTCGGCTGCCGTCTGCACCTTCCCGAGCATCGAGGCGGCCGTGCAAACGGTGATCCAGACCATCCAGCTCGGCGTGCCGGTGGCGCGCATCGAATTGCTCGATGCCCTGTCGCTGAAAGCCATCAACCTGTTCAGCAAGACCACGCTGGCCGAGACACCGACGCTGTTCTTCGAATTTCATGGCAGCCCGGCCGGGGTCGAGGAGCAGGCGCAAACCGTGCAGGCGATTGCCGACGAATTGGGCGGCACCGATTTCGCATGGGCCACCCGCCCCGAAGACCGCAGCCGCCTGTGGCAAGCCCGCCACGACGCCTATTTCGCCTGCCTGCAACTGAAGCCGGGTTGCCGCAGCTTCCCGACCGACGTCTGCGTGCCGATCTCGCGCCTCGCCGAATGCATCGCGGCGACCAACGAGGACATCGCCCGGGTCGGCATCCCCATCGCCCTGTTCGGCCACGTCGGCGACGGCAATTTCCATCTGGTGGTGCTGGTCGACACCGACAACGCGAAGGAAATGGAAGAGGCCGCCTGGATCAGCCAGCGTGTCGTCGAGCGCGCCATCGCCATGGAAGGCACCTGCACCGGCGAACACGGCATCGGCCTCGGCAAGCGCAAATATCTGCCGCTGGAGCACGGCGAGGTGGCCGTCGATGTGATGCGTACCCTCAAGCAGGCGCTCGATCCGCACAACCTGCTCAACCCCGGGAAGATTCTCCCCCCGGGTTAACCCCCATTTGCCGGAACATTCGCTTTCGGCCAGACTCAAATCTCCAAGCTCCGTGTCGCCAACACCCCCGGCGGCACGGCGACGAAACCTCGCCCACAAGGCGAACATAACGGAGACAACAATGAGCAACCTCGCTCTACCAGCCGCGCTCGCCGCGACGCTGGACGACAAATACACCCGTAGTTCCGGCCGCGTCTTCCTGACCGGCACCCAGGCCCTGATCCGCCTCCCCATGCTGCAACGGGAACGCGATCTGGCCGCCGGCCTGAACACCGCCGGCTTCGTTTCCGGCTACCGCGGCAGCCCGCTCGGCAATCTCGACCTCGGCCTGTGGAAAGCCAAACAGCACCTCGCCGAGCATCACGTCACCTTCCAGCCGGGGATCAACGAGGACCTGGCAGCGACTGCCGTGTGGGGCAGTCAGCAGGTCGGGCTGTTCCCCGGCGCCCGCTATGATGGCGTCTTCGGGCTGTGGTATGGCAAGGGGCCGGGCGTCGATCGCTGCGGCGACGTCTTCCGGCATGCCAATGCGGCCGGCACGGCCAAACATGGCGGCGTGCTGGTCATCGCTGGCGACGACCATGCTGCCAAGTCATCGACCCTGCCGCACCAGACCGAGCACATCTTCAAGGCCGTGCTGATGCCGGTGCTCTACCCGGCCAACGTGCAGGAGTACCTCGACTACGGCCTGCATGGCTGGGCGATGAGCCGCTACTCCGGCTGCTGGGTCGCCTTCAAGGCGCTGGCCGATACTGTCGAGACCTCCGCCTCGGTCAATATCGACCCGAGCGCTGTCAATATCGTCTACCCGACCGATTTCACCCTGCCGCCCGACGGCCTCAACATCCGCTGGCCCGATCCGCCACTGCAGCAGGAAGCCCGCCTGCTCAACCACAAGCTCTATGCCGCCCTCGCCTATTGCCGGGCCAACAAGCTAAACCGGGTGATCATCGATTCGCCCGCCCCGCGCCTCGGCATCCTCACCGCCGGCAAGAGCTACCTCGACGTACGCCAGGCACTCGACGAACTGGGTATCGACGACAAACTGGCAGGCGAGATCGGCATCCGCTTGTACAAGGTCGGCATGGTCTGGCCGCTGGAACCGGAGGGCGTGCGCCACTTCGCCGAGGGGCTGGAGGAAATCCTCGTCGTCGAGGAAAAGCGGCAACTGCTTGAATACCAGCTCAAGGAAGAGCTCTACAACTGGCGCGAGGATGTCCGCCCCCGTGTCATCGGCAAATTCGACGAAATCGGCGAATGGTCGGAAGGCAACTGGTTGCTGCCGGCGACCGGCGAATTGCCCGTTGCTGTCATCGCCCGCGTCATCGCCGAGCGCATCGGCCGCTTCTTCACGTCACCGAGCATCGAGGCCCGACTGAAGGTCATCGCCGCCAAGCAGAAGGCTGCGCAGACCCCGATGGTACTCGCCGAGCGCAAGCCGCATTTCTGCTCCGGCTGTCCGCACAACACCTCGACCAAGGTGCCGGAAGGCTCGCGCGCCGTCGCCGGTATCGGTTGCCACTATATGGTGACCTGGATGGACCGCAGCACCTCGACCTACACCCACATGGGCGGCGAAGGCGTGCCCTGGGTCGGCCAGGCGCCGTTTACCGCCGAAAAGCACATCTTCGCCAACCTCGGCGACGGAACTTACTTCCACAGCGGCCTGCTCGCCATCCGCCAATCGCTGGCGGCCAAGGTGCCGATCACCTACAAGATTCTCTACAACGATGCCGTGGCGATGACCGGCGGCCAGCCGGTCGATGGCAACCTCAGCGTCGCCCAGATCACCCGCCAGCTGGAAGCCGAGGGCGTCGAGAAGATGGTCGTCGTGGCCAGCGATCCGGACAAGTACGCCGAAGTCACCGACCTCGCGCCGCATGTGCCGGTCCGCCATCGTGACGAACTCGATAGCGTTCAGCGCGAACTGCGCGAATACCCGGGCGTCTCGATCCTCATCTACGACCAGGTCTGTGCCACGGAAGCCCGGCGTCGCCGCAAGCGCGGCAAACTGCCACCAGTGACCAGTCGTGTCGTAATCAACGAGGGAGTCTGCGAAGGCTGCGGCGACTGTTCGGTGCAATCCAACTGCCTGTCGGTGGTGCCAGTCGAAACCGAATTCGGCACCAAGCGGCAGATCGACCAGTCGGCCTGCAATCAGGATTTTTCCTGCCTCAAGGGTTTCTGTCCCAGCTTCGTCACCCTCGAAGGCGCCAAGCCGCGCAAGCGCAGCGCTGCCACCGACGATACCGAATGGCCCATCCTGCCCGCCCCGCAACAGCCAGCCACCGCCCAACCATACAACCTGATCCTCACCGGGGTCGGCGGCATGGGCGTCATCACACTCGGCGCCCTCGTCGGCATGGCGGCCCATCTCGACGGCAAGGGCATCTCGACCTTGGACATGACCGGCTTGGCGCAGAAATACGGCGCCGTCTTTTCGCACCTGCGCATCGCCGACCGCCCGGAAGACATCCACGCCGCCCGCATTGCCACCGGCGAGGCACACGCCATCATCGGCGGCGACCTGGTGGTCAGCGCCAGCACCGAAGCCTTGTCGAAAATGCTCGAAGGCCGGACCCGGGCGGTGGTCAGCTGCACCGACACACCGACCGCCGAATTCACCCGCAACCGCGACTGGCATTTCCCGCTTGCCGGCCTGCAGCGCCAGCTGACCGACACGCTGGGCAACGACCACGTGCAGTTCATCGATGCCCAGCACCTGGCCACCCGACTGATGGGCGATGCCCTCTACGCCAACATGCTGCTGCTCGGCTATGCCTGGCAGAACGGCCTGGTGCCGGTCTCCGGCGCCGCGCTCGACAAGGCCATCGAATTGAATGGCGCTGCCGTCGACGCCAACCGCCAGGCCTTCACCTGGGGCCGGCGTGCCGCACTGTTCCCTGATAAGGTTGCGGCCATTGCCGGGCCGCTGATGGGCAAGCCGGCACCGCAGCTGTCCCTGGACGACCTGATCGAGCACCGCGCCAGCCACCTGACGGCCTACCAGGATGCCCGCCTGGCCGAACGCTATCGGCAGCGCGTGAACGCCATCCGGAAGCTGGGCGATGACGCGCTGACCCGCGTCGTCGCCACCCAGTACGCCCGCTTGCTGGCGCCCAAGGACGAGTATGAAGTCGCTCGCCTGTTCACCGAAGGCGACTTCATGGCGCGACTGACCGAGCAGTTCGTCGGTGATCCGCAACTCGCCTTCCACCTGGCCCCGCCCTTCCTGGCCAAGATCGGCCCCGACGGCCGGCCAAAGAAGATACGCTTCAGCAGCCGGCTGCTACCGCTGCTCAAGCTGCTGGCCAAGGGGCGTTCGCTACGCGGCAGCTGGCTTGACCCCTTCCGCTTCGGGCCGGAAAAAATCGTCGACCGGCGCTTGCTGGCGGCCTACGAGGCGGATCTCGACCTCATCCAGGCATCCTCCGGCACTCCCGCCGCAGCGCTAGCGCTGGCCGACTGGCCGGCCGAGGTCCGTGGCTACGGCCCCGTCCGCCTGACGGCCGCCGAGAAGGCCGAAGCAAGTAGGGACAAGGCGCGAAAGGCCCTGATGACATAAAATCGGCGGATGTCCTCACCCCCGATTCGCCAACTGGCGCTACAAGGCGCCGCCACCATTCTCATCCTCTCCCTGGCCTGGCCGTATTTCGGCCTGCGGGGAGAGGCCATGCCCTGGCTGGAAACGAGCCTCGCCATCGGCGCTGCCGCCTGGCTGTTCGCCACCCTCTCGCGCCAGCCGTGGTGGTGGCGGGCGATCCACGCCGGTTTCATGCCGCTGGTCTGGTTCACTCATACGCTGGCCATCGACCCGGGCTGGTTCCTGCTCGCCGCCATCCT
>CAMKYP010000022.1 GCA_946477505.1 uncultured Dechloromonas sp.
GTGCACGGTCGGTCAGTGCATCGGCGAACTCCTCGAACAGTTCTCGATCCTGAATTACTGGTGCGACGATCGAACTCGTGTCCATGCCCCCTCCGTTTGTTTTGATCTAATCGCGAGAGTTTAGCAAAGTGGCGTCGAAACAGCGTGCTTCCTTGATTTGCCGGCCTTGACTGGGCTCCGCCAGAACCCTAAGATTTCGGGCTTCTCCAAGGAATTACCTGCCGTGACTCTGGAACAGCTTTATGCCCTGATCGGGCCAGACATGAGGGCCGTCGATTCGGTTATCCGCGATCGCCTCTATTCCGATGTGGCGCTGGTCCGGCAAGTGGCCGAATACATCATCGGCAGCGGCGGCAAGCGCATGCGTCCAGCGCTAGTTTTGCTGGCAGCCGGTGCGCTGGGTTACGAAGGCGTGCGCCATCACGAAATGGCCGCCGTGGTCGAGTTCATCCATACGGCAACGCTGCTGCACGACGATGTCGTCGACGAATCCGCCCTGCGGCGCGGTCGCGACACCGCCAATGCGGCGTTCGGCAATGCGGCCAGCGTGCTGGTTGGCGACTTTCTCTATTCCCGTGCCTTCCAGATGATGGTGGCAGTCGACAACATGCGCGTCATGCAGGTGTTGTCGGACGCCACCAATATCATCGCCGAGGGCGAAGTGCTGCAGCTGATGAACTGCCACGACGCAGACGTCGATGAAGCACGCTACATGCAGGTCATACACTACAAGACTGCCAAGCTGTTCGAAGCCGCAGCACAGCTTGGGGCCATTCTGGGCCAGGCGACGCCGGAGATCGAAAAGGCGCTGGCGGCCTATGGCATGCATCTGGGTACGGCCTTCCAGCTGATTGATGACGTGCTTGATTACTCGGGGCAGGAAGCCGATACCGGCAAGCATCTGGGTGATGACTTGGCGGAGGGCAAGCCGACGCTGCCGCTGATTTACGTCATGCAGCACGGTACGCCGGAACAGGCCGCTTGCGTGCGCAAGGCCATCGAAGAAGGTGGTCGTGACGATTTCCCGCTGGTCATCGAGGCAATCCGCCACAGTGGCGCTTTGGAGCATGCTCGGGCTCGCGCTGTTCAGGAGGCTGAATTGGCGAAACAGGCAATTCAGTGTCTGGGGGATTCACACTACAAAAAAGCTCTGCTACAATTGCCGCTCTTTGCAGTTGAGCGGAATCACTAGCCAGTTGCAACGAACCTCGGAGTGTAGCTCAGCCTGGTAGAGCACTGCGTTCGGGACGCAGGGGTCGCATGTTCGAATCCTGTCACTCCGACCAATTCAAGCCCCTGTAATCAATCGGTTACAGGGGCTTTTGGTTTGTGCGGCAGAAAATGTCGCTGCCTCCCCGCGTGCGTCGGGATGCGCGGGATGTGACTCTGCCGGCTGCTCGTCGGCGGTATGGTCTCAGGTTTCGTCGGTGAGCCAGTTCTTGCGCGGTGGCAGCTTGATTTGCGGAATCGGGCCACGCTCGGCGGCGATGACCTTGTCCATGACCTCATAGAGCTCCTGGATCAATTCCGGCCCGAAAGCCTGTTCGATTACCTTGTATTGTTCGACGATCAGCGGGCCGAGCTCGGCCACCAGCTTTTCGGCTTTTGGCGTCATGCGGACGATTACGCGGCGCTGGTCTTCCTCCATGCGCGTCCGCGTCACCAGCCCCATGTCTTCCATGCGCGACAGGACGCCGGTCAAGCTGGGGCTGAGAATCTGGCAGATCTCGCAGATCTCGCGCGGTTCCAGCTGATCGTATTCGCCGATGGCGCGCAGGATGCGCCATTGCTGCTCGGTCAGGCCGAAATGGGTGATGATCGGGCGAAAATGACAAAGCAGTTCTTCCCGGGCGCGCAGGAAAAGCTGGGGAAGGTTGCGATAGGCGAGCTTGCGAGACATGGTAACGATTCCGGTGCGGATGCACATTGACGCATCGGATGATAGCAGTTATATGGTTAATATGTTAGCGAAGCTCCCTGGCTGGCCGTGCGATGCGGCATCGTGCTCGACCTTGGAGTAAGCTGGCGTTCATCTTGTTGTGGTGGCGAAGAGGTAAGGCATGACGGCAGCGCCGGTTCAGGCAATTCCGGATATCCATATCGGGCGGGTTTACGACCAGCGTGACCCGGAATGCGAGATACATTACGAGACTTTCGGGCGTTTGGCCGATTTCTTTGGTCGCAATACGCCACCGCACCGCCATTACTGCTTTTTCCAGGTGCATCTGCTGGTACGTGGCAGCATTCGTCTGAATCTGGATGGCGAAGTCTATTTTGGACAGGCGCCGCTGGTGATCTTTACCCCGCCGACCGTACCGCATTCCTTCTATTCAGAGGAGGATACCGATGGCCATGTCCTGACGGTGCGGCAGGAGGTTGTTCGCGCCTGGTACAAGGCGATGCCCGGGCAGTGGCCGGAGGCTTTGTTGCGCCAGCCTGCCTTCGTCGAAATGTCTGGATTGCCTTCCGAATTTGCTGCCGACTTTGACGGGCTGCTGGCATCCGTCAACTTGTTGCAGCAGGAGTTTGCCCGGGATGCCAAGGGGCATCTGGTCTTGTTGCAGGCCCTCGGGCAGTGCGCCTTCATCCATCTGAGCCGCCTGCTGGTGGCGCATGAGCCGGTGTCGGCGCAACGCCCGGAGCGCAGTGAGGACTTGCGCATCTTCCTGAATTTTTGCGATCTGGTCGAAGCCCATTTCCGCGACCATCTGACGTTGACCGAATATGCTGGCCGCCTCTCGGTGACCGAGGCGAGGCTCAATGACATTTGCCGACGCATGGCCGAGCGGCCGTCCAAGGAAGTGGTGCATGAGCGCCTGCTGCAGGAGGCGCGTCGCCTGCTGCGCTATTCGGCGGTGCCGATCACCGAAATCTGCTACCAGCTCGGTTTTGCCGATCCGGCCTATTTCTCCCGGTTTTTCACCAAGCGCACCGGCATGCCCCCCAGCCAGTTTCGGCGCGAAGGCCAAGTCTGAGTATTTGGTACTTACGAAAAGTACAAGTCATTTCCCCAAACGTCCATTCATTAATATCTTAGCAAAAGCTTTAATGTGCCTCATCAGAGAACTGCTGCAAGGCAGTCGAGGAATGAGGAGCGAGACATGGCGGAAGGCAAGTTCGACATCACGCGCAAGTTCGTGCGCGTCATGCGCACCCTGCCCAACGGGCTGATCGAATTCGAATTTGCCGTCGGCGATCCCGATGTGGCGGCCGAACTGGTCATGCCCAAGGCGGCATTCGACGAATTCTGCAAGGCCAATCAGGTCGAAGTGTTGACCGATGCCAAGCCCGAGCCGACCGACGCCAATGCCTCCGACGCCGATTTCAACTGGAACCTGCATCAGGCGACGCACCAGCGTTTTCGCTAAGTATTTGGCTTTCCGGTGCGGCCAAGCGCACCGACTGGGGATTAAAAGGAGACAAGCATGGCAATCGATTTGAGGACAGTGAGCATCACGCCGCTGCGCCAGACCTTCGGCCACCTGGCCCGTCGCATGGGGGCCGACAAGCCGGCCTCGCGCTATATCGAAGCGACGATGGACCTGCAACCGGTCGAGAACTACCACTATCGCCCGACCTGGGAGCCGCAGTACGACATCTTCGACACGACGCGCACGGCGATCACCATGAAGGACTGGTACGCCCTGAAGGATCCGCGCCAGTACTATTACGGTGCCTGGACCCTGGCTCGCGGCCGGATGCAGGAAGTGGCCGAAGGCGATTTCGACTTGGTCGACGAACTGGGCCTGGCTGCCGCCTACCCGTCCGCAGGCAAGGCGCAGGCGCTCAAGGTTTTTCTGCCGCTGCGCCATGTAGCCTGGGCGTCCAACCTGAACAAGGCCTATGTTTCTTCGTACGGCTACGGCATCGCCATTTCGCAGGCAGCCTGCTATGCCTCGATGGACCAGCTCGGCGTCGCCCAGTACGTGACCCGCCTGGGCATGGCTTTCGATGATCTCGATGCTCTCGCTACCGCCAAGACCGCCTGGCTGGAAGGCGCCGAATGGCAGGAGCTGCGCCGTTATGTCGAGGATCTGATGGTCGAGAAGGACTGGTTCGAAGTGCTGGTCGCCCAGGACTTCGCGCTGGAAGGCCTGCTCTATCCGCTGTTCTACGAGCGTTACAACGAAAAGCTGAACGCCGCCTACAGCCCGGTGTTCTCGATGCTGACCCGCTTCCAGCGCGAATGGTATGGTGAAACGACGAAGTGGCTGGATGCCGTGCTCAAGGCCACCGGTGCCGACAATCCGGCGAACAAGGAACAACTCGCCGCCTGGATCAAGAAGTGGCGCGAGCGCGCAGTCGTTGCCTTGAAGCCGGTCGCCGCCCTGGCTTTCGGTGCCGAAGCCGACGCCATCATGGACGAACTGGTCCAGAACCTGAATGCTCGCGCCGCCAAGGCCGGCATCGCCCTGTAAAGGAAATCGCATGTCTAACGCATTCATCGCCTTCCAGAAGAACGACGACTCTCGCTGCATCGTCGAGGCCATCCTCGAAGACAACCCGAACGCCATGGTCGACGACCAGCCGTCAATGGTGAAGATCGACGTGCCGAACCGCCTAGTCATCAAGCGTGAAACCGTCGAGGAAAAGATGGGCCGCAGTTTCGATCTGCAGGAGCTGCAACTGCACCTGATCACCATCTCCGGCAACCTGGACGAGACCGACGACGAATTTACCCTGAGCTGGAATTCCTGATTCCGGCTTGCAAGGAGCGAACACCATGGATATGAAAGCAAGCAAGAAGCTCGGCCTCAAGGAGCGCTACGCCCTGATGACCCGCGATCTGGCCTGGAATACGACCTACCAGCCGATGGACAAGGTCTTCCCGCAGACGACCTACGAGGGCATCAAGATTCACGACTGGGACAAGTGGGAAGACCCCTTCCGCCTGACCATGGACGCCTACTGGAAGTACCAGTCGGAAAAGGAGCGCAAGCTGTACGCCATCCTCGACGGCTTCAACCAGAACAACGGCCACCTGTCGGTCACCGACGCCCGCTACATCAACGTGCTGAAGCTCTTCCTCGGCTCCACCCCGCCGCTGGAACTGATGGCCGCCCGCGGCTTCTCGATGATGGGCCGGCAGATGAACGGCGCCGGTCCGCGTGTTGCCTGCCAGATGCAGGCGGTCGACGAGTACCGTCACTTCCAGACGCAGATCCACTCGATCTCCAACTACAACAAGTACTACAACGGGATGGACGAGTTCGCCCACCAGCAATCCCGCATGTGGTATTTGTCGGACGGCAAGTCCTTCTTCGACGACGCCATCACTGCCGGCCCCTTCGAGTTCATGGTCGCCATCGGCTTCGCCTTCGAATACGTGCTGACCAACATCCTGTTCGTGCCCTTCATCTCCGGCGCCGCCTACAACGGCGACATGGCGGCGATGACCGTCGGCTTCTCGGCGCAGTCCGACGAAGCGCGGCACATGACGCTGGGTCTGGAATGCATCAAGTTCATGCTCGAGCAGGACCCGGACAACCTGCCCATCGTCCAGCGCTGGATCGACAAATGGACCTGGCGCGGCACCCGTAAGCTGGCTGCTGTCGGCATGATGATGGACTACATGCTGCCCAAGCGCATCATGAGTTTCAAGGAAGCCTGGGAAATGTACGTCGAGGAAAACGGCGGTGCCCTGTTCAAGGATTTGGCCCGCTACGGCATCACCATTCCGAAGTGCTTCGGGCAGACCATCGAGGAGAAGGAACACGTGTCGCACCAGTCGTGGATCGGTTTCTACATGAAGCCGGGCGCCACGCCGTTCCACACCTGGATTCCGACCCCGGACGAAATGGACTGGCTGTCCGAGAAATATCCCAACACCTTCGACAAGTACTACCGCCCGGTGCTGGAATTCTTCGATGCCCAGGAAAAGGCCGGCAACCGCTTCGACAACAAGACGGCGCCGATGAACTGCCAGGTCTGCGTCAGCACCATGAAGTTCAACGAGCCGGGCGACCCGATGGAAATGTGCTTCCGCGAGTCGATCTACAAGGGCGAGAAGTTCCACACCTGCTCCGACCACTGCAAGGAAATCTTCGACAACGAGCCGGAGAAGTACATCCAGACCTTCATTTCCTCGCACCAGGTGCTGCAGGGCAATTGCGAGCCGGAAGGCGTCGACGTCAATGCGCCGGACTTCCAGCCCGGCAAGCAGATTCTCGACTACTGGAAGCTCGACAAGCGTGCGCTTGGCGACTTCAACGGCTCCGAGGACCAGAAGAACTTCGCCGCCTGGCGCGAGCAGGCCACGAAAAACTAAAAGGAGACAGCCATGACCATGTTGAAAACCCTCGCTCCGTACGAGTTCAAGTCGCGCGATGCGGTCGAGAACTACAAGGGCCGCCAGTTGCTGTACGTGAACTGGGAGCGCCACCGCATGTTCTCGCGCCCCTTCGTGCTGGCCATGAAGCCGGAAACGCCTTTCTCCGCCGTGGTGGACGAAATGGCCGCCTGCTTCAGCTACCACCCGGACTGGCAGCATATCGACTGGGACAAGGCTATCTGGCAGAACGGCAACACACCCTTCACGCCGGATCGCAACAAGACCCTGGCCGAAAACGGCATCGGCCACAAAGACCTGATCCGCTTCCAGACGCCGGGTCTGGATGGCATCGCCGGCACCGGCTACTAAAACCAACGGGGCACCGCGCCGGACGCGGTAGCCCTGCCAAACCCGCAGAGAGACAAGAATATGAGCTACGAACTGACCATCGAGCCGCTTGGCCGCAGCATTGAAGTCGAAGACGGCCAGACCATCCTTGACGCCGCCCTGCGCGCCGGTATCTACCTGCCACACGCCTGCGGGCAAGGCTATTGCGCCACCTGCAAGGTGTGTATCACCGACGGCGAAGTCGATCACCAGAACGCTTCCAGCTTCGCGCTGATGGACTACGAGCGTGAGGAAGGCAAGGCATTGGCCTGCTGCGCGACGTTGGAAGCCGATACCGTCATCGAAGTCGAAATGGAAATCGATGAGGACGCCCGTGACATCCCGGTCAAGGATTTCCACGGAACAGTCAGCCGCATCGAGAACCTGACGCCGACCATCAAGGGCATCTGGCTCAAGCTCGACGAGACTCTCGATTTCCAGGCCGGCCAGTACGTCAATTTCAACCTGCCCAACGACATGGGACACCGTGCCTTCTCGCTGGCCAACAGTCCTTCGACCGGCGACGAAATCGAACTGAATATCCGTATCGTTCCCGGTGGTGCCGGTACGACCTGGATCCATAACGAACTGAAGGTCGGCGACAAGATCACTGTTTCCGGCCCCTACGGCCGCTTCTTTGTGCATAAGTCGGCCAACGTGCCGTCCTTGTTCATGGCCGGCGGTTCCGGCTTGTCCAGCCCGCGCTCGATGATCCTCGATCTGCTGGAGCAGGGTAGCGACCTGCCGATCACACTGGTTTACGGCGCGCGCAACCAGGGCGAACTGTACTACCACCAGGAATTCGTCGAGCTGGCCGCCAAGCACGCCAATTTCACCTATGTGCCAGCCCTCAACGATGAGCCGGCCGACAGCGGCTGGACCGGGTTCCGTGGTTTCGTGCACGAAGCCGCCAAAGCCCATTTCGACAACGATTTTCGCGGCAACAAGGCCTATCTGTGCGGGCCGCCGGTGATGATCGAAGCCTGTATCACGACCCTGATGCAGGGCCGCCTGTTCGAACGCGACATCTATACCGAAAAATTCTTCTCGGCCGCCGATGCCCAACAGGTGCGCAGCCCGCTGTTCAAGCGGGTGTAAGTCTTTCCTCTGCAACAACCCTCTCTGAGGCCGCGTTCGTCGCGGCCTTTTTTTGTCCAGTTTACGAGGCGCCGCTCGTACCTCGGCCATGCCCGGCGCATCGTTAGCAGTTCATCCGGGAATGTGGCCTCTATTACGTAATGGATAATTCGTTGACTATTGCGTACAAATAACTAATATATTCGTAAAAACCTCCGGGGACACGGAGGGCTACCCCGATGGAGAACAGACATGAACCACCTTTACGAATCGGCGGCCGGCCACAGCCTGGTGACGCGTCGTGCGCTGCATAATGCCGACGTCGATGCCCAAGCGGCGGCGCTGATCTACGAACGCTGGGAGCAGCGCTACGACCAGTTGTCGAGCGGCCGCTTCGATGGTTCGGTGCAGGAAATGCGCTTCCCGTCGTTCACGCTGATCCGCGAGACGAGCAACCGCGTGCTGTTGCAGAAGGGGTGCACGCCGCAAGGCGTGTTCGCCATCGGCACGCTGATCTCGATGGGTGAAAGCGGTTATCACTGCGGCGAGCTGATGGCCAACCGCACGGCGGCGCTGCTTGAGCCGGGTACCGAGTTCGAGATTCGCACGCCGGAGTGCTTCGACCTGGTTGCCGCCGTCTTCTCGCCGCGCGACCTGGCTGCCAATCTGGACGACCCCGGCCTCGACGCCAATGAGCTGGAGGCCGACCTGCGCCGTTCGTCGAAGACCATCGGCCCCTCCAACGCCGGGGCGATGGCCGATTTCCTGCAGCGCCTTCATGCCTGCGCGCGTGATACGCTGGAACATCTGATGATCCCTTCCAACCTGCGTCAGCTGGAGGAGGAGTTCTACGGCCTGCTCATCGAAACCCTGCGCCTGGCACGCGGCCCCGAAGTGCATGCCTTATGCCCCAACCGTGAGCGCATCGTGCGCCGCTTCAGCGCCTTCCTCGACGCTTCGCCCGAATCGGCGCTGAGCATCGCCGACATCTGCGAGGAAATCGGCGTCACCCGGCGAACGCTTCAGAACGCCACGCAGGAGGTGTTCGGCATCGCGCCGCAGCACTACCTCAAGGCGATTCGCCTCAACGCCTTCCGTCGCGCGCTGAAGCTGCGCCGGCCGCAGGAAGAGTCGATCGGCGACGTGGCGGCGCGCTGGGGCTTCTGGCATCTGTCGCAACTGGCCCAGGATTACCGCAAGCTGTTCGGCGAACTGCCGTCGCAGACGCCCTGCATCCACGTTTCGTAAACGTAGCTTACAGCCCGACCTTCCCGCGCGGATAAGTCGGGTTCAAACGGCAGGCGTAGCCGAGCTTGGCAAAGATATGCCGGGCTACCGGGTGGGCCGCAGCCAGGTGTATTTCCCGGATGCCGGCCGCCTGCGCTTGATTGACCGCGGCCTGGAACAGGCTGTGCGCCACGCCCTGTTTTCGCCAGGGCAGGGCCACGCTGGCGCCAAGCTCGGCTGCGTCGCCATGGACGGACAGGTGAATGAAGCCAATGACGCGTGCGTCGGTATCCGCCACGGCCAAGCCGATGTCCCGAGCGAGGTTGATGCGGCCGACATAGGCCGCTATTGCCGCATCGGAGAGGGGCGTGGCAAAGCGGCCGTAGCGGTCGTCTGAGTCGAGCGCCAGCAAATGGCCGAGAACTGCAGCGCGCTGCCCGGCTGCGATGCGGAACGGCGCACTCGGCATCGGCTGCCGCATCACTCCCACGCCAATGCACCTCCGGTCTGGTACTCGGTCACCCGGGTCTCGAAGAAATTCTTCTCCTTGCGCAGGTTGGCTTGCTCATCCAGCCAGGGCAGTACGTTTTCGGCGCCCGGGAAAGGCTCGCTCACGCCGACTTGTCGCGCCCGCCGGTTGGCGATGAAGCGAAACTGCTGGACATGCAGTTCGGCGTTGTAGCCGAGGATGGGCTCACGCAGTATGTAGCCGGCGTAAGCGCTCTCGGCGGCTTCTGCCTCATCCCAGAGCAGGCGCAGGGCCTGCGGGTCGAGGGCCAGGTTTTCTTCCTTGAGCAGTTCGCGCACGACGCGGATGCCGAAGGCGCAGTGCAGCACCTCGTCGCGCATGATGTATTGCAACTGCTCGGCGGCGCCTTTCATCAGACCCCGGCGCTGCAACGCGAAGACGGGTGTGAAGCCGTTGTAGAACCAGCATCCTTCGAAGATCACGGCAAAGAAAAAATACGACAAAGCAAACTCGTGGAGATTGCCCCGGTTCGTCAGGTCGAAATCCGAACGCAAGACGCGTTCGAGACGCTGGTTGGCCAACTGGATTTTCCCGTGGATCGCCGGCACTACGCGGTAGCGGTTGTAAATTTCCTGCTGGTCGAGGCCCAGGCTCTCGATGCAGTGCTGATAGGTCCAGGTATGCAGGGCTTCCTCATAGACCTGGCGCGCCTGGTAAATCTGCAGTTCCGGCGCGCTCATCTTTTCCATGACGGCCAGGCCGATGTTGCGCATGGCCAGAATGTCGGAGGTGGTCAGGTAGGCCAAAACGTTCTCGAAGACGTGGCGTTCGGCTGCGCTGAGCTTGTGGTGGTAGTCGTGCACATCCTGCGCCATGCCGATTTCGAGCGGTGTCCAATGGTTGCGGTTGGCCTTCAGGAAGAACTCCCAGGCCCACGGGTATTTGAACGGCGCCAACTGGTTGATGTCGGCCTTGCCGTTGACGATGCGTTTGTCGGCGGCGTTGACCGGCGCGAGTGCGGCGAACGCCTCACGGTCGTGGGCCAGCGCGGTTTTTACCGGCGCTCCTGCGTCAACCGCCGCATCGGCAGGGAGGGTTGCTGATACCGGGCTATCCCAGTCGTCGAAATGATGTGCGCTGTACATTGTTGTGCCTTTCGGATTCAGAGAGGTAATTCAGGATCGAGTAAGGCGTCCGGCCGCCGTGCGCCGGCGCCAGACGAGAAAACCGCTGAGGCAGCCCAATACGGCGGCCAGCCCGCCGAACGCGACCGCGAGGCGTCCGGCCAGGCCGAAGGCGCTGCCGGTGTGCAGCGGTGTCTGCCAGTCGAGATAGGTGTCGCCGGCCGCGGCGCGGGTTGCGTCGTAAACCTTCAACGGCCTGCCGTCGCGACTGTCGACCCAGACCGTGCTGCGTGCTGTCGACGGCCGGCGGACCTCCCCGGGCAGACGGATCGACACTGCATAGGCCTCGCCCGGCCGGCGCGGCAGGCCAATCCGCCGCAGTTCGCCCTCGGGGAAGACGGAGCGAGCGGCACGCAGCGCCGCGTCGGCATCAATCTGCGCCTGCCCGTCGGCGACCGGCATTTTGGGCGCGGCATTGCCGTCAACCGCAAGCACCATCCCAACCAGCTGTTTTACCTCGCCCGGCCAGGTCATGTAGATACCGCTCAGCGTCACGGCGGCGATCACCGGCGCACTATAGAAACCGGTGACGCGGTGCAGGTCGATATTGCGCCGGGCCGGGCCGAGGTCGCGGCGCACGGTCAGCCCCAGGCGCAACTTGCCGCGCCCGGGCCACCACAAGAACAGGCCGAGCGGCAGGCTGAGCAGCCAGACGATGGCGACGATGCCGAAGCAGCGGCGCCCGGCATCACCGAGCAGTAACTTGCCATGCACTTCACCGATCAGGTTCATCAGGCCGGGACGATCAGCGCTCAGCCGGGTCCGTTCGCGCTGACCGAGAACGCGGGCGGTGTAGGGATCGACCAGCACCTGCCGCCAGATGAAGCGGTCGGTCCGCGTCGAGTCCGGGTAGCGGAACAGAACGCTGGAGGCACCGTCGGCCTGTCGCCCCGGGACCAACGACACCGGCTGCCATGCTTCGGCCTCCCCGGCCTGGCTGGCGATTGCCGCCGCCAGCTGTTCAACGTAGGGCCGGATGCGGCCATCGGCCGGCACCGCGACTCGCAACAGGCCTGGATTGAGCCAACGGTCGATCTCGTGCGAGAAGACCAGCACGCTGCCCGTAGACGCCGAAATGAGCACGAAAACCAGTAGCAGCAAGCCGCTGTAGCGATGGACAAGGGCCAGCATTCGCCGCAGTCTCATGGCGCTAGCTCACGGAAGCGCTGTTTGCATTCGCTGTCGACGAAGATGATGCCGCCGAGCACCGGGTCGAGATGCAGCAGCGCGATGCGCCGGGCGAGTGCAGCACGCGGATCGGACGGGTTCATGTCTTTCTCCGGAAACGGGCCCGCGACAACACACCAAGGGCGACCATCAGCAAAAAACCGAGCAATGCCACGTAACGGGCGCTTTGTGGCAAGGGCGATGCCCGATTGTCCTGTTCCTTGACTTCGTAGCCCTCGACAACGGCGCCATCGGGCGCCGCCTGGGCGGCCCCGGCGGCAGCATCGGCGGCGTGACGGGCGTCCGATGCCGGCGGACTAGCCGCCGCTTGCGCGGTACGCACAGCCGCCGGCGGCATCGCCGACTGGCGGCCAAGGTCCGGCGCCTTCATCGCCAGCGCCTCGGCCATCGCCTGGCGGTCCTGCGCCTGCGCCAGCGCGGTCACCTCGGGGCTGCTGCACGATGCGGCGTTACAGGCGACGCCGGCTTCGGCGATCAGCTCGCGATTGACCTTCTCGAGATCGGCCTTGACCTTGGGATCGGCCTGCCAGTAGCCCTTGTTGATCGCCACCAGCATCTTGTCGACGATCGCCTGGTAGGCCAGCAGGTTCTTGGCCTGGCGGAACTTCTCCTTGACCCCGATCTGGTTGCGGTCGGCGACGTAGGTTTCGTACATCTCCTGCCACTTGGCGCCGTCGACCGCCTCCGGTACGGTGACCTGCCAGCCCCACAGGTGCTCGGTCACCTTCATCACGAAGCGGGCGCCCGCGTAGCCTTCATCGAGCATCGCCCTGACCCATTGCGGGTTGGTGTAGCGGGTGCGCAGCTCGCGGCCCATGAACTGGTCGAGCGTCTCGTGCTTACCGCCGCGAGCATCGGCCAGGTTGAGGATATAGGTCTCCGGCGTCTTGCCGTTGACCTGGCGGATGGCCATCGCCGTCGCCCCCAGGTACTGGAAGACATCGTCGTTGTCGAGCGTGCCGAAGACGTTGCTCGAACGCGAGTGGATCGCTGCCTTGGCATCCTTCAGCGCCATCTTGAACAGGTCGACGGCAAGCGCCGCGCCGCCCGGCCGGTCGCCCCAGTAGCCTTGGCCGAAGAGATGGCCGACGCGGTTGAAGTAAACGTCGGCGACCTGACTTTCCTTGTCCCAGGTATTGCTCGCCTGGACCACGTTGTCCACGCCCGTGCCGTAGGCGCCGGACGGTTCGGTGAAGATGCGCACCGCTGCCAGGCGTTCGGCCTCGTCCGCCGGGATGCCGCGCGCCTCGAGCGCCTGGCGCGTCTGGCGGACGTTGGCGCGGACCGGGTTGTCGGCTTCGTCGAGGTCCTTGACCGCGCTGACCGCCTTGTCGAGCAGCAGCATCAGCGTCGGCAGCGCATCGCGGTAGAGCCCGGAAGGCACGATAGTGACGTCCACGCGCGGCCGCCCGAGCTCGCCGCGCGGGATAACCTGTAGACCGTCGACCCGGCCGCGCTCATCCCAGGTCGGCCGGACGCCGATCAGCGCCAGGATTTCCGCCTCGGTAACGCCCTCGTGGCGCATCGCCTCGGTGCTCCACAGGTTGAAGACGACGCGGTCGGGAAACTGGGCGTGGCGCTGCCGGTAGTCGGCGATGAACTTGTCGGCCAGCCCCCTGCCCTGCTCCCAGGTGCCCGGCGTCGGCAGGCGCGATGGATCAAAGCCATAGAGATTGCGGCCGCTTGGCAGTGCGGCCGGGTTGCGCAGCGGATCGTTGCCCGGCCCGGCGGCGACGTGGCGGCCGGCCAGGCCGGCGACCAGCGCGTCGAGTTCGGCCTGGCCGCTGGCTTCGAGCAGGGCTTCCAGTTCGCCGACGCGGCGGGCGCGTTCGGCTGGCGACAGCTTGCCGTCGAGCGCGGCGATGGCCTCGGCGGTAGATCGGCGCAGCTTTTCGGGCGGCGCCACGCCAAAGGTATGCAGGCCGTAGGGCGTCTGCGTCTCGCCGATTTCCTTCAGGTAATGCTCGATCAGCTCGACATCCTCGCCATCGACCAGCGCGCTCTTACCGATGTCCTTGAGCACGCCGAGCTTGCCGGCCTGCGCGTTGATTTCAGCGAGGCGGGCGGCGGCGGCCGACTCACTCTTCTGGGCGGCGACCAGGTAATCGTCGATCAGCCCCTTGAGCATCACCAGTTCGCTGTTCAGCGTTGCCTTGTCGAACGGCGGCGTCAGGTGCGAGATGATCGTCGCCATGCCGCGCCGCTTGGCCTGCAACGCCTCACCGATGTCGTCGACGATGTAGGGATAGAGCTGCGGCACGTCGCCGACCATGGCCTCGCCGGGATCGGCGGCGGTGAAGCCGACCTCCTTGCCGGATAGCCATTCATGCGTCGCATGCGTGCCGACGTGCACCATCGCGTGCGCCTGGAAGCCCTTCTGCAGCCACAGGTAGAAGGCCAAGTACTGGTGGTGCGGCGGCAGCGCCACATCGTGGTACATCTTCTTCGGGTCTCCCTCCCAGCCGCGCGACGGCTGCGGCGCGAAAACCAGGTTACCGAAGCGCTGCGCCGGGAAGACGAAGTGCGGCTTGCCCCGGCCGTCGCGCCAGAGCATCACCGTCGACTGCTCCGGTTCGCCCCAAGCCTTGACCATTGCCTCGCGCAATGCCTTCGGCTGCTGGTCGAACCACTTGCGGTAGTCGGCCACCGGCAGCAGCATCGCGCTGCCGCCGCGCACCAGTTTCTCCAGCGCGCCGGGCGCCCAATTGCCGATGTTGGTGCCGTGCTCGCGCAGGCGGTCGAACAGCGCCTCCTCCGTCGCCGGCCTACCCTGCGTGGCGTAACCCTCGCCTTCCAGGCGGCCCAGGATCTGCCATAGCGAACGCGGCAATACGTTGAGGTAGGCGGCGCCGATGTTCTCCTTGCCCGGCGGGTAGTTGTAGTAGATCACCGCGACGCGTTTGTTGCGGTTCAGTTCGTAGCGCAGCGACACCCACTTCCTGATGCGGTCAGCCAGGCGCTCGATACGTTCGGGAATCGGCGCCTCGTTGACGTATTCGAGCCCGGTCGCCGGGTCGCGCAGGCGCTCCTTGCTGGCGACCACGGTCGGCGCGATGGCGCCGGCGAACTCGGCGCCGGAAATCTGCCAGGCGCGCTCCATCAGCGTCAGCCCGAGCGGCGACGCTTCCCACTCGGCGAGCGACTGGCTATACAGCGAGATTGCGTTGATCGCCGGCACGTCGAGCTTCCGCATCACCGGGATGGTCCTGTCCGGGACGTTGCCCATTTTCAGCGCCAGGCCGACGACGGCGACGACACGCGCCTTGCCGCCGGCGTCGATCAGATATTTCTCGATGGCGACCTCGGACGGATAGCCGAAGGCAGGCAGCACGTTGAAGCCGCGCGCTTCCAGCGCCTCGATCATGGCCACCAGCAAGGGGGAGCGGCCGGACTGGGCGGTCACCCGGTTGAACAGCAGGCCGACCCACTGGCGCCCTTCGCGGTCGGGATGGCCCTGCAGGTAGTCGGCGCGGAAGGTGTCAAAATCCTCGAAAGTCCGGCCGTTGCGCGGATTCCACAAAGCCGTCTGGGGATAGGCGCGCGGCGGCGCGGCGGTGACGGGCAAGCCGAAATCGCGGGCCAGCACGCGCCGCACCATCGCCGCGTAGTTGTCGACGCCGCCAGCTTGCGCGTATTCGCGCAGCGTTTCGTCGCGCGTCAGGCCGGCCTGCTTCTCGCCTTCCTCGAACGGCGCGCCGACCGCGTAGGCCCTGGCGCCACGCGCCTTCATGCGGGCCACCGCCGGCGTGATCGCGCCGGCCAGTTCGCGGCCCATGTTGTAGATCAGCCCGAGATCGGCACCGCCCAGCGCCGCCAGATCCTCGGGCGACGGTCGCGACGACGAAGCGATACGGAAGCTCACGTCCTTCAGCGCCGGGTCGCGGCGCAACTGCTGCACCGCATTGACCGCCGTCAGTGTCGCCGGATCACCGGGAAACAGCACGACCGTCAACGGCCTGGCCTCTACCCATGTCGCGGTCGACCACAGGAAAAGCAGAAAAACCGTCCGCAGCCAGACCATATGCTCACTCCGCCGGAACATAGACCACCTTCCCGTCCGGCAGCTTGTAGGCCGTGCCCAACCGCTCGCCCTTGCCCGACAATTTTTGGTCGGTCACCTTCGAGGCTTTGATCTCCTTGCCCTTCTTGGTGATGATTTCCATCTCGCCATTGGCGTTCTTCTTGACCATCGTCACCTCGGAACTTGGATCGAGCAGGTCCATCATGTTGTAGGCCATGAACAGCGCGATCATCATCGAGACGATGAAGACAATGCTCGCGTCGAACAGGTTGGCGACCCCGGCGATCGGGTCTTCGAGTGCCTCGCCGTCGAGGGCGAAACGCCTACGCCGCTGCAACAATCGCATCGTCGGCCTCCGCTTGCAGGTGATGGGGAAGAACGCCGTGCTCGACGCCAGCAATTGCCAGTTCGGCGGCGTGCGCCATTTCGCGCACATCCTCGCGCGCCCACCGCTCGCGCGACAGCGCGATCAGGTAGGCGAGCACGCCGGCACCGAGGCCGGCCACCGTCGCCGTAAAGGCGGTAACCATGCTGCCGGCCATCTTCGGGATGTTGCCCTCGGCCAGTGCGGCCAGCGAAATACCCATCGGGATCAGCGTGCCCATCAGGCCGAGCGCCGGGCCGACCTTGATCACGAAGCGGATGCGATCCAGGCGGCGCGACAGCATCAGTTCATGGGCCTGCAGCAGGCGCTCGACCTCGATGGGGTATTGCGCCATGCCTTGACGCGGGCGGGCAATCCGCGCCAGATCGGCGAGGAAGGCGCTGCGTTCGGCAAAGCGGCCGCGCAGGCGCTGCCAGGCGTCAAACAGTGTCATGCCGAGTTGCACGGGGGTATAGGCGACGAGCAGGGCGCAACCGCCGATGACCGGCAGATACAGCGCCGTCGACACTTCGTAGAGCAGATGTTCGATCAGGGAAATAATATTCATCTCAGGCTTTCCAGAATCCCCGGACGGTGCCGGGGCGTTCAATGACATTGCGCGAATCAGAAGCTATAGCGATAGGCCAGTCGCCCATTGCGCCCCGGCAAGGGATACCCTCCCTTTTCCGAATAGAAGCGGTCGAACAGGTTGTCCACCAGCAGCGACACCGACTGATGACGATCGATGTGGTAGGAAGCCGACAAGTCGAAAACCGTGAACGGCTTGTAGGCGATGATGTTGCTGCTATTGCCGTTCCAGTCGTTATCGAAGAATTCCCCGACATAACGCATCCCCAGGCGGCCGCTCCAGGCCCCCTGCTGAACGTCGGCGGCGGCACGCAGGATGTTGTCCGGTACATTGCGGATAGTCGCCCTTCCGCCGCTCAGCTCTTCCTCCCGCTTGAAGTAGTGCGTGCCGGACACCGAGAGCGTGAGGAAGTCGGCAGCCTGCCAGCGGCCATTCCATTCCAGGCCTTCC
>CAMKYP010000023.1 GCA_946477505.1 uncultured Dechloromonas sp.
TATAAGAGACAGATTCAACAATGCTGAATTTGTTGGTTTGGTGTTTTTGGTTGCTAATTTGTTTAAAATCAGTGGCTTGCAATATAGCCCAACTTTCGGGCAGGGTAAGGAAAGTCCTTGTGAAACGGTGACTTAGTGCATGCCGCCCAGTTTCATTCACAGAGTTATCCACAGTTTTTGTGGATAGTTTTAAAAGAACAAATCCTGGGGCTGGATTGGGCGTTTAACTTAAAGTAACACTTGAGGTTAAAGGCGGGTTTGTTGCGCTGCAGCAACGATGCGGCCTGTGTGACAAGCCGCATCCCGGTACGAGATTTATTTCACCCGCATGCCCGGCTGGGCCCCCGAGTCCGGCGAAAGCAGGAAAAGGCCGGGGGTTTTGCCGTCCGTATCGGAGGCCGCGAGCACCATGCCTTCCGAGAGGCCGAATTTCATCTTGCGCGGTGCCAGGTTGGCAACCATCACCGTCAGTCGGCCGACCAACTGGGCCGGGTCGTAGGCGGCCTTGATGCCGGCGAAGACATTGCGCGTCTTTTCCTCGCCGACGTCCAGGGTCAGGCGGACCAGCTTGTCGGCTCCCTCGACATGCTCGGCATTGGCGATGCGGGCGATGCGCAGATCGACTTTCATGAAGTCGTCGATGCTGCACAGTCCTTCGGCGGTCGGGGCAGGTGCTGTCTTGGCATCCTTAGCCTTGGCCGCTTCTTTCTGCTGGTGTTCGCCATGGCGCTGCTGCGACTGCTGTTCCGGCGCCGGGGCCAGCGATTCCTTGTTGGCTTCGATCAGCTTCTCGATTAGTTTCGGATCGACGCGCGTCATCAGGTGCTCGTAGGCATTGATGGCGTGGCCGGCGGCGAGCAGGTCCTGGGTGTCGGCCCATGCCAGCGGTGCGATGTTCATGAACTGCTCGACCTTGCCGGCGACGACTGGCAGGATGGGCTTGAGCAATACCGTAAGCAGGCGGAACAGGTTCAGCGCATTGGTGCACGCGGCGTGCAGTTCGACTTCCTTGCCTTCCTGCTTGGCCAGTTCCCACGGCTTGACGCTATCGACGTACTGGTTGGCGGCATCGGTCAGTGCCATGATCTCGCGCATGGCCTTGCCGAATTCGCGCGCCTCGTACAGTTCGGCGATGCGCGGCGCGGCTTCCTGGATGGCCTTGATGGCCGGCAGGTCGGCGGCAGCCGGGGCGAGCTGGCCGTTGAAGCGCTTGGCGATGAAGCCGGCCGAACGGCTGGCGATATTGACGTACTTGCCGACCAGGTCGGAATTGACCCGGGCGCAGAAATCCTCGAGGTTGAGGTCGATGTCTTCCATTGTCGCCGACAGCTTGGCGGCGTAGTAGTAGCGCAGCCATTCGGGATTCAGGCCGGTTTTCAGGAAACTCTCGGCGGTGATGAAGGTGCCGCGCGACTTGGACATCTTGGCGCCGTCCACGGTCAGGAATCCGTGCGCAAAGATTTTCGTCGGTGTGCGGAAACCGGCATGTTGTAGTTCGGCCGGCCAGAACAGGGCGTGGAAATAGAGGATGTCCTTGCCGATGAAGTGGTACAGCTCGGTGGTCGAATCCGGCTTGAAATATTCGTTGAAATCGAGGCCCTTCTTGGCGCACAGGTTCTTGAACGAGCCCATGTAACCAATGGGAGCGTCGAGCCAGACGTAGAAGTACTTGCCCGGGGCGTCGGGAATCTCGAAGCCGAAGTAAGGCGCATCGCGTGAGATGTCCCAGTCGGTCAGCTTGTTGTCGCCCGGCGCGCCGAGCCATTCCTGCATCTTGTTGGCGGCTTCGTTCTGCAGCACGCCGCTGGCAGTGTATTTACGCAGGAAAGCTTCGCAGCGCGGGTCGGATAGCTTGAAGAAATAATGTTCCGAGTTGCGCAGTTCCGGCTTCGCGCCGGAGATGGCGGAGAAGGGTTCGATCAGATCGGTCGGCGTGTAGGCGGCACCGCACACTTCGCAGTTGTCGCCGTATTGGTCCTTGGCGTGGCATTTCGGGCACTCGCCTTTGATGAAGCGGTCGGGCAGGAAGAGCTGCTTGACCGGGTCAAAATACTGCTCGATGGTGCGCACCTCAATCAGGCCGGCGTCGCGCAGCTTCACGTAGATGTCGTTGGCGCACTCGCGGGTTTCCGGCGAGTGGGTGCTGTAGTAGTTGTCGAAGCCGACATGAAAGCCCGAGAAATCACGGTAGTGCTCGCCATGAACACGTTCGATCAATTGCTCCGGCGTGATGCCCTCCTTCTCGGCGCGCAGCATGATCGGCGTACCGTGCGTGTCGTCGGCACAAACATACCAGCATTCGTTGCCGGCCATTTTCTGGTATCGCACCCAGATGTCGGTCTGGATGTACTCAACCAGGTGGCCGAGGTGGATGGCGCCGTTGGCATAGGGCAAAGCGGAGGTGACAAGGATCTTGCGCGGCATGGGAGGCGAATCTTGAAAGATAAACCGTGATTTTACCGCGATGATGGGGTGGCGTTGCGGCAAACGGTGTCGGTAGCGCCAATGCATGCTTTGTGAAGAAAGGTAAACGAATGTGTACGATTGGTGAAATTGATGTTGCTATCATTGCTGAAAGCCGATAGAGGGGGCAGAATCTGCGCGGATTGGGGAGGGACTATGAATTTCGTAGTAGTTGAGGATAGCCGGAGTCAGGCAGAGGTATTAAAAGCTCTACTGAAGAGCGAGGGGCACCAGGTGGAGGTGTTTGCTGACGGGGCTTCGTGTCTTGAGGCAATCAAGAGTCGCAGCTTCGATTTTTTCATCATCGACTGGAACCTCCCGGACATGGGCGGCGATGAGGTGCTCAAGCGCGTTCGGGAACAATGTGGTTGGGACGTGCCGGTCGTCTTCTGCACCGGGCGCACCGACGAGGAGGCGGCCTCAGACATCTTGCGCCTCGGCGCCGATGACTACATCCCCAAGCCCATCCGTTACATGGAATTCATGGCGCGCATCCATGCGCTCCTGCGCCGCCGCAAGCCCCGCGTCAGTACCTTGAATTTCGGGGGGATCGAAATCGATCTCGAGGGGCGCCGCATTCGGCTGTCCGGCGCCGAGGTCGAATTGACGCAGCGCGAATTCGAACTGGCCGTGATCCTGCTGCAGAACATCGGCCGCGTGCTGTCGCGGGATGAATTGCTGACCAGCGTCTGGGCGCGCGATGCCGGGGTCGATACACGCACCGTCGACACCCATGCCAGCCGCCTGCGCAAAAAGTTAGGCCTGGCCGGTGAAAGCGGCCTGATGCTGTCCTCGGTCTATGGGCAGGGCTATCGCCTCGATACGGTGCAGGGAAGCTGATTCGACCCCGGGTTTCGGTTATACTAGACAAAATTGCTCGGGTATTTCCCGGTCGTCGTCTCAACCCAACCCGGAGTTTTCATGAGTTTCACTGAACAGCAAATCAAGGCTGCGCTGGCTGCCGCCGTTGATCCCAATACGGGCAAGGATTTCGTCGCCGGCAAGGCGTTGAAGAACCTCAAGATCGATGGCGACGATGTTGCCTTCGATATCGAGCTCGGCTATCCGGCCAAGACCCAGATCGACGCCATCCGCAAGCAGGTCATTGCCGCCGTGCGCGCCGTGCCGGGCGTCGGCAATGTTTCCGCCAACGTATTCACCAAGATCGTCGCCCACTCGGTACAGATGGGCGTCAAGCTCATGCCGGGCGTCAAGAACATCATCGCCGTCGCTTCCGGAAAAGGCGGTGTCGGCAAGAGCACGACAGCGGTCAACCTGGCGCTGGCGCTGGCCCAGGAAGGCGCCAGCGTCGGCATCCTCGACGCCGACATCTACGGCCCGTCCCAGCCGCAGATGCTCGGCCTGGCCGGTCAGCAGCCGGAATCGAAGGACGGTCAGAGCATGGAGCCGCTGGAAGCCTACGGCGTGCAGGCGATGTCGATCGGTTTCATGGTCGATGTCGAGACGCCGATGGTCTGGCGCGGCCCGATGGTCGCCCAGGCGCTCGACCAGTTGCTCGGCCAGACCAATTGGCGCGACATCGACTACCTGATCGTCGACATGCCGCCGGGCACCGGCGACGTCCAGTTGTCGCTGGCCCAGAAAGTGCCGGTGACCGGTGCCGTGATCGTCACCACGCCGCAGGACATCGCGCTGATCGACGCGCGCAAGGGCCTGAAGATGTTCGAGAAGGTGAATATCCCCATCCTCGGCATCGTCGAGAACATGAGCATCCACATCTGCTCGAAGTGCGGCCACGAAGAGCACATCTTCGGCACGGGTGGTGGCGAGCAGATGTGCAAGGATTACGATGTCGAATTCCTCGGTAGCCTGCCGCTCGAACTGGCTATCCGCGAAATGGCCGACGGCGGCAAGCCGACCGTGGTCGGCGCCCCGGATTCCCGTACGGCCGAGATCTACCACGGCATCGCGCGCCGCGTCGCGGTCAAGATTGGCGAGAAGGCCAAGGACATGACCTCGAAATTCCCGAATATCGTGGTTCAGAACACGTAATTTGTAGACAATTTCAACAACAAAGGCGGGTAAAATCCCGCCTTTGTTTTTTGCCGCGCGGAAAAGAAGAAATGGCCATCAAATCAGACAAGTGGATACGCCGCATGGCGCAGGAACACGGCATGATCGAGCCGTTTGCGCCGGACCTCGTGCGCGAGGTCAATGGCCAGAAGATCGTCTCCTACGGTACGTCGAGCTATGGTTACGACATCCGCTGTGCCCGCGAATTCAAGGTGTTCACCAACATCAACTCGACCGTGGTCGATCCGAAGAACTTCGATCCGAAGTCCTTTGTCGAAATCGAGTCCGACGTCTGCATCATCCCGCCGAACTCCTTCGCGCTGGCCCGCACCATGGAGTACTTCCGCATTCCGCGCTCGGTCCTGACCGTCTGCCTCGGCAAATCGACCTATGCCCGCTGCGGCATCATCGTGAACGTCACTCCTTTCGAGCCGGAATGGGAAGGCCATGTCACGCTGGAGTTCTCCAACACCACCCCGTTGCCGGCCAAGATCTACGCCGGAGAGGGCTGCGCCCAGGTGCTGTTCTTCGAGTCTGACGAAATCTGCGAAACGTCCTACAAGGATCGTGGCGGCAAGTACCAGGGGCAGGAAGGCGTCACCCTTCCGAAAATCTGACGCCGGCTCGTAACAAAAACGTCTTATTCTCCGACCCGCTGCGGCGGGTCGCCGCTTTTTGAGGATTGAATCCCATGCGCTTCCACTTCCCCGTCATCATCATCGACGAAGACTTCCGCTCCGAGAATGCCTCGGGTCTAGGCATCCGCGCGCTGGCCGAGGCGATTGAAAAGGAAGGCATGGAAGTGCTGGGCGTGACCAGCTACGGCGACCTGACTTCCTTCGCCCAGCAGCAGAGCCGCGCTTCGGCCTTCATCCTGTCCATCGACGATGAGGAACTGGCGCTCGAACCGGAAGAAACGCTGGCCGAACTGCGTGCCTTCGTGACCGAAATCCGCCACAAGAACGCCGAGATCCCGATCTTCCTGCACGGCGAAACGCGTACTTCGCGCCACATCCCGAACGACATCCTGCGCGAGTTGCACGGCTTCATCCACATGCACGAGGACACGCCGGAATTCATCGCACGCAACATCAAGCGCGAGGCCAATTCCTATCTCGACTCGCTGCCGCCGCCCTTCTTCCGTGCGCTGACGCACTACGCTGCGGACGGTTCCTATTCGTGGCACTGCCCCGGCCATTCGGGCGGCGTCGCCTTCCTGAAGTCGCCGGTCGGCCAGATGTTCCACCAGTTCTTTGGCGAGAACATGCTGCGTGCCGACGTGTGCAACGCGGTCGAAGAGCTCGGCCAACTGCTCGACCATACCGGCCCGGTGGCGGCTTCCGAGCGCAATGCGGCCCGCATCTTCAATTCGGACCACCTGTATTTCGTCACCAACGGCACCTCGACGTCGAACAAGATTGTCTGGCACTCGACCGTGGCGCCGGGCGACATCGTCGTCGTCGACCGCAACTGCCACAAGTCCATCCTGCACGCCATCATGATGACCGGAGCCATTCCCGTCTTCCTGATGCCGACGCGCAACAACTTCGGCATCATCGGGCCGATCCCGAAGAGCGAGTTCGCCTGGGAGAGCATCCAGCAGAAGATCGCCGCCAACCCGTTCATCGCCGACAAGGCCGCGAAGCCGCGCGTGCTGACGATCACCCAGTCGACCTACGACGGCATCCTCTACAACGTCGAGGACATCAAGGCCGAGCTCGACGGCAAGATCGACACCCTGCATTTCGACGAAGCCTGGCTGCCACATGCCGCCTTCCACGACTTCTACGGCGACTACCACGCCATCGGCGCCGACCGCCCGCGCTGCAAGGAGTCGATGGTCTTCTCGACGCAATCGACGCACAAGCTGCTGGCCGGCCTCAGCCAGGCCTCGCAAATCCTGGTTCAGGATGCGGAGAACAACAAGCTCGACCGTGACATCTTCAACGAGGCCTACCTGATGCATACCTCGACCTCGCCGCAGTACTCGATCATCGCCTCGTGCGACGTGGCAGCGGCGATGATGGAGGAGCCAGGCGGCACCGCGCTGGTTGAGGAGTCGATTACCGAAGCCCTCGACTTCCGTCGCGCCATGCGCAAGGTCGACGAGGAATGGGGGGCCGACTGGTGGTTCAAGGTGTGGGGGCCGGACGACCTGTCCGAGGAGGGCATCGAGGAGCGCGACGCCTGGATGCTGAAGCCGGGCGAGCGCTGGCACGGCTTCAACAACCTGGCCGACGGCTTCAACATGCTCGATCCGATCAAGGCGACCATCATCACCCCGGGCCTTGATGTCGACGGTGATTTTGCCGATGAGTTCGGCATCCCGGCCGCCATCGTCACCAAGTACCTGGCCGAGCACGGCGTCATCGTCGAGAAGTGCGGCCTGTACAGCTTCTTCATCATGTTTACCATCGGTATCACCAAGGGCCGCTGGAATTCGCTGGTTACCGCGCTGCAGCAGTTCAAGGACGACTACGACAAGAACCAGCCGCTGTGGAAGGTGCTGCCCGAGTTCGTGCAGAAGAACCCGCGTTACGAGCGCGTCGGCCTGCGTGATCTGTGCACCCAGATTCACAACGTCTACAAGCAGAACGACGTCGCCCGCCTGACCACCGAGATGTACCTGTCGGACATGGTGCCCGCCATGCGGCCGGCCGATGCCTTCGCCAAGATGGCACATCGCGAGATCGAGCGCGTGCCGGTCGACGAGCTGGAAGGCCGCGTCACCGCTGTGCTGCTCACGCCGTACCCGCCGGGCATTCCGCTGCTCATCCCGGGCGAGCGCTTCAACAAGACCATCTGCAACTACCTGAAGTTCGCCCGCGAATTCAACGCCACTTTCCCGGGTTTCGAGACCGATGTGCATGGTCTGGTCAAGGGGACGGACGGTCGCTACTACGTCGACTGCGTGCGCTGACCGGGACGGTTTGTCCAAACAAAATGCCCGCACGAAGCGGGCATTTTCATTTTTGAGGCGGCCAGTCGGGCAGCCTCAAAACGATTTCATTGGCCGACCGACTGCAATTCCTTCCATTCGCCGCCTTCCACGCGGTAGATGGTGATGCCGCCATCTTTCAGGTCGCCCTTGTCGTCGTATTCGATATTCGACGAAGTGACCCCGGCCTGCTTCGTCTTGGCCAGCTCCGCCAGATACTTGGCCGGATCGGCGCTGTCGGCACGGCGCATGGCAGCGGTCAGGCTTTTTGCCGCATCGTAGGCATAGGGCGAGTAAACCTCGACTTCCATGTTGAAACGGGCCTTGTACTTGGTCGCATAGGCGGCGCCACCGGGCATCTTGGTCAATGGCAGGCCGGCCAGCGAAGCGATCGCGCCGTCGGCCGCCGGGCCGGCGAGCTTCAGGAAATTCGGCGATTTGATCATCTCGCCGCCGGCGAAGGTGGCCGCCAGGCCGAGCTCCTTCATCTGTTTCATCATCGGGCCGCCCTGGGCGTCGGCGCCGCCGAAATAGACGAGGTCGGGCTTGGCGGCCTTGATGCTGGTCAGGATGGCCTTGAAGTCGACGGCCTTGTCGTTGGTGAATTCGCGCTTGACGATCTCGCCGCCGGCAGCCTTGGCCGCCTTCTCGAACTCGTCGGCCAGCCCCTGTCCGTAAGCGGAACGGTCATCGACGATGGCGATACGCTTGAGCTTCAGCGTCTCGACCATGAACCGGCCGGCGACCGCACCTTGCTGGGTGTCGGAGGTCATGGCGCGGAAAGTGGTCTTGAATCCCTGAGTGGTGTAGGCCGGCGACGTGGCCATCGCGATCTGCGGGATGCCGGCTTCCATGTAAATGCGCGAAGCCGGTATCGATGTGCCTGAATTGAAGTGCCCGAGCATGCCTTGAATCCTGGCGTCCACCAGCTTCTGGGCGACCGAGGCGCCCTGTTTCGGATCGGCCTGGTCATCCTCGGAAACAAGTTCGAAGCGGACCGGCTGGCCGCCCAGTTTCGGTTGTTCGGCATTTACCTCTTCCAGCGCGAGCAGGATGCCGTTCTGCATTTCCTTGCCGTAGTGGGCCTGGGCGCCGGTCAGCGGGGCCGCGAAGCCAATTTTCACCACCTGGGCGGGCGCGGCAGCTGGCGCGGCGGCTTGCTTTGGGGCTTCCTGCTGGCCACAGGCGACGAGCAGGGTGCTGGCCACGGCGGCCACGGTCAGCTTGAGGGTGAGGCGACGATCCATGGATATCTCCGGAGCGGGACAGGTGAGAGGGGGAGTCTAGCCGGCTTCCCGTAGGGCGAGAAGCCGTGCCATCTCCGGTCAGCGGCGGATGTAGGTAATGAAGGTACAAGCTGGCCGGCTGGACGTGGCCGGCAAGTCGTCCTTCCTGTGCTCGAGCCAGTCGGCAGCAGGAATTTCGGGGAACCACGCATCGCCTTCGGGGGCGAGGTCGACCTGGGTGATCTCGAGCCGCTGGGCGGCATCCATGGCCTGCCGGTAGATCTGTTCGCCGCCGATGATGAACGCTCGTTCGGCGTTGGATGCAATGACCAGCGCCTGCTGCAGCGAAGAGGCGACTTCGGCACCCGGTGCGCTGTAATCGGCCTGCCGGCTGATCACGATATTGCGACGGCCGGGAAGCGGGCGGAAACGCGGTGGCAGCGACTCCCAGGTCTTGCGCCCCATGATGACGACGTGGCCGGCGGTCAGGGCTTTGAAATGCGCCATGTCTTCGGGGATGTTCCAGATCAGCGTGTTGTCCTTGCCGATCACGCGGTTTCTGGCGACGGCGGCGATGACGACGACTTCGGTCATGATGGATTCCGGAAATGGCGCAGATGGTCGATGAGGCCGCGCGTCGAGGCATCCAGTGTGTCGGTGGAGGCCTCGCCGCGTATGCAGGGGGCGAGGCGGCCGGTCAGTTGCTTGCCCAGTTCGACGCCCCACTGATCGAAGGAGTTGAGATTCCACAGGATGCCGAGACAGAAAACCTTGTGCTCGTAGAGCGCCAGCAATTGACCAAGGGTAAACGGTGTCAGCTCCGATAGCACGATGGTGGTCGACGGCTGGTTGCCCGGAAAGCGCCGGAAAGGCAGCAGATGCTCGGGAATGCCTGCGTGGCGAGCTTCTTCGACGGTCTGGCCGAAGGCCAGTGCCGAGGATTGGGCCAGGCAGCTGGCCAGCAGGTCGCTGTGATGCCCGGGGAGTGGGTAGTCGGAACGGCCGAGGGCGATGAAGTCGCTGGCGACCAGTGCGCTACCCTGGTGCAACAGCTGGAAGAAGGAGTGCTGCCCGTTGGTGCCGGCCTCGCCCCAAAGAATGGGGTTGGTCGCGTAGTCGACCGCGAGGCCGTCGCGATTGGCTCGCTTGCCGTTGCTTTCCATCTCGAGCTGCTGCAGGTGCTTGGGCAGCAGGGCCAGGGAGTGGCTGTACGGGAAAACGCCGTGGCTGTGGGCTTCGAGGAAGTTGGTGTTCCACAGGGCGATCAGGGCGAGTGTCAGCGGCAGGTTTTCGCGGGTAGGCGCGTTAAAGAAGTGCTCGTCCATGTCGTGGGCGCCGGCCAGCAACTGCTCGAAGTTGCGGAAGCCGACAGCCAGGGCGATTGGCAGGCCGATGGCCGACCACAGCGAGAAGCGCCCGCCGACCCAGTCCCAGAACTCGAAGACGTTTTGCGGTGCGATGCCGAATGCCTGTGTCGCCTCCAGATTGCTTGAGGCGGCGACGAAGTGCCGGGCGACGGCATCGGCATGGCCGGCGGTGGCGAGCAGCCAGTCACGTGCCGTACGCGCGTTGGCCATGGTCTCCAGCGTGGTGAAGGTCTTGCTGGCAACGACGAACAGCGTGCTGCGCGGGTTCAGACCCGTGAGCCTGCTGGCCAGGTCGGCGCCATCCAGGTTGGAGACGAAATGGACGCGCAAGTCGGGCTGCTGGCAGGCCGACAGGGCGCGGACGACCATGCGCGGCCCAAGGTCCGAGCCGCCAATGCCCAAGTTGACCACGTCGGTGATGCGTTCCCCCGAAAAGCCTCGCCACGATCCGTTATGAACGCGTTCGCAGAAATCGGCCATGCGCCCGAGGACCTGCTTGACCTCCGGGGGGGCGTCGTCACCTGCGCGCAACTCGACGTGGCGCACGGCACGGCCTTCCGTGTGGTTGATCGCCTCGCCAGCGCGCATGCGCTTCATCCAGCCAGTCCAGTCGGCTTGCTCGGCCAGTTGGCGAAGCAGGGTCATCGTTTCCTGATTGACGCGCTGCTTTGAGTAATCGACGAGCAGGGAGTCGTGATGCAGCGAGAAACGCGTGAAACGCTCCGGGTCGTTGGCAAACAGCTCGCGCAGGTGGCGCGGCTTCAGGCTGCGAGCGTGGTCGGCGAGCGCCAGCCAGGCGGGGCGGAGCGGGACTTGCATGGGTCAGACGGCAACGGGGGCCGGAATGTGGGGATGCGGGTCGTAGCCGTCGAGGCGGAAATCCTCGAAGCGGAAGGCAAAGATGTCCTTTACCTCCGGGTTGATCCACATGGTCGGCAACGGACGAGGTTCACGGCTGAGTTGCAGGCGGGCCTGTTCGAAATGGTTCGAATACAGATGGGCATCGCCGAAGGTGTGCACGAATTCGCCCGGCTGGTAGCCGCAAACCTGGGCCAACATCATCGTGAACAGGGCGTAAGAGGCGATGTTGAAGGGCACGCCGAGGAAGATGTCGGCCGAGCGTTGGTAGAGCTGGCAGCTCAGCTTGCCGTTGGCGACATAGAACTGGAACAGGCAGTGGCAGGGCGGCAGGGCCATGTTGTCGACGTCGCCGGGGTTCCAGGCCGACACGATGTGGCGCCGGGAGTCCGGGTTGTTCTTCAGGCTGTGCACGAGTTGCGTGATCTGGTCGATCAGGCGGCCGTCCGGCGTTTCCCAGCGGCGCCATTGCTTGCCGTAAACCGGGCCGAGATCGCCATTTGCGTCGGCCCATTCGTCCCAGATGCGGACGCCGTTGTCCTGCAGGTACTTGATATTGGTGTCGCCCTGGATGAACCACAGCAGTTCGTGGATGATCGACTTGAGGTGCAGCTTCTTGGTCGTGACGACCGGAAAACCCTTGCTCAGGTCGAAGCGCATCTGCCAGCCGAATACAGAGCGGGTGCCGGTGCCGGTGCGGTCCGACTTGTCGTTACCGTTTTCCAGCACATGGCGCATCAGGTCTAGGTAGGGCTGCATCGATTCGACTATCCGGGGAAAATTCAGATCGGCTATTCTACCTCGGGGAGCGCGTTCGGAAATTTCTCTCGTTTGCGTGCCGAAACGACAACTACAATCAAGAAAAACAGTTTTTCCGGGGAGAAGCCGTGTTCGACAAGGTTGCAACGCTGGGCGGAATGTGGGGCGGGAAGAGCGATCACCCCTTGGCCAATCCGCGCGAGATGCGCAGGATTCTCAGTGAATTGCCGAAGGACAATGCTTTCAAGGCGCAGGACGAGATTACCGGCTGGTTGGAGTCATTGGCCGGGATCGACGATTTTCCGGTAGAACGTCTCTATGAGGTGGCGCAGGCGCTGGAGGAGGCGGCCTATCCCCATCTCAAGCGCCTGGCTCGCGAGTATTTCCTGGCCGCCCGTCTTTCCCGCTCGGAGGAAAAGCGCCTGTGGTCGATCAATTACGGCTTTTGGCGTCTGCTGTCGGCTACCTACGAGCGTTGCCTCGGTCAGGTTGCGGACAAGCCCCGGGCCGGCGAATTGCCGTCGAGCGTTCTGCCGCCGCTCACCGTCCGTCTGATTGCGGCGCTGGGGGCCGTGCTGAAGTGGGAGCAGTTCCACTATGGCCCGATGCGTGCCGAGTTGTGGCGCCCGCTCGGTCAGGCGCTGCTGGCTGCCGAGGTGGCCGAAGTGGCCGACAAGGCGGTCCCGTTGGTCGGCAAGACGGGCATGACCTCGCCGGTCGCCGAATACCAGAAAGTCATGATCTTCCAGGCCGCTTCGCTGGGCAGTCTGCTGCCCCTGGAGATTGAAATCGCCGAGCGCCTGATCGCCCATTTTCTGAGCGGTTTCGTATTTACGCGCAACGCCTTGATCGATAGCGTCTATTGGTCCGATCTGGAACTGGCCCAGCCGCCGCTTCGCCTGGCCAGGATGCCGGCTTGCGCGACGCCGACCCAACGCTTCATCAAGCCGGCCGGTGCCCATCAGGCGATGCTGGCCTTGCTCGATACCTTGGCCCGGGGGGGCGATGTGCCTGCAGCGATGGACCTCGGCGGACAATACCATCCCAAGCTGGTGGCGCGTGTGCTCAAACATCTAGCCAGCTATCTGGCGCCGATTCCGCCGCAGCGCAAGCACGACAGGCACCGGGTAAAGCACCGGATGTCGGTGTTGCACGGCTTGGTCAACGCGTTCGTCGTTTTTTCCGGGGAATTTGGCGGGCGTCCCGCCGGGCTGCCGGTCGAAAGCTGGGTAGTCGAGAATGTCAGCCGGGGCGGATTCGGTGCTGTATTCGGGGATGTTCCGGGGGAATGGTTGCGCGTCGGCGCCCTGATCGCCATGCAGCCGGAAGGAGGCGATAACTGGCTGATCGGGGTCGTTCGTCGTTATCACCGCGAGTCGGAAAACGAGGCACGGGTCGGGATAGAGGTTCTGTCCCGCCAGGCCAATGCCCAGGAGGTCCGCGTCCGTTCCGCTTCGAGTTATGGGGCGGCGGCCACGACGCCGGCGCTCCTGCTACTGGACGGCAACGAGGCCGGCGAGTTGCGCGTGATTCTGCCTTACGGCGACTTTTCCCCGCGGGAGTCGTTGGAGTATGCGGCCGATGGCCAGCGTGTCGTGCTCGATCCCGTTACGCTGCTCGAGCAGACGGCCGACTACGAACTGGCTCGCTATCGCCGGAGTGTCGTCGGCGTAGCCTGAAGCGCTACCTTAGCCTTGGGGCGGACGGATGGCCGATTTGGGGCGGAAGGCCTTGATCACCGCTGGGTTCGTTTCGGCGTAGGGGCCGCCGATCAGGTCGATGCAGTAGGGCACGGCGGCGAATATGCCGACGTGGCTCACCGTGCCGTCGGCGGTACGGACGCCTTCCAGTGTTTCCTTGATCGACTTCGGCTGGCCGGGCAGGTTGATGATCAGCGCCTGCCTGCGGATGACGGCAACTTGCCGCGACAGGATCGCCGTCGGCACGAAATTCAGGCTGATCCGCCGCATTTCTTCGCCGAAGCCCGGCATCTCCTTGTCGGCTACCGCCAGCGTGGCTTCCGGCGTGACGTCGCGCAAGGCTGGGCCGGTACCGCCAGTAGTCAGCACCAGATGGCAGCCGGCGTTATCGACCAGATCAATCAGAGTTTGCTCAATGCCGGGCCGATCGTCGGCAATCAACCGTGTTTCGGCGCGCCATGGCGTGGTCAGCGCGGACGCCAGCCACTCCTGCAGGGCGGGTATCCCCTTGTCTTCGTAAACGCCGGTCGAGGCGCGGTCGCTGATCGAGACCAGGCCGACGACGAGTTCCTTATTCATCGGCATCCCCCTCTGCGGCGGGGGCGCCGGCCTTGTCCAGATCCTGCAGGACCTGGAAGATGGCGCGGAAATTCTTCGGCGGCTTGTTGTTTTCCTTTTCCTTCAGCGCATTGCGACGCAGGGTGCGCAGATGCTGGAGGTCCACAGTTGGCCATTGCGCGGCGATCTCGGCAAGGACCGACTCGTCCTCCAGCAGGCGGACGCGGAAGCGCTCCAGGCGGTGCAGGCGGGCCGTTTCGGCCGACGACTCGCCGCGCAGCATGGCCAGCCCCGCACGGATCGGTTCGTCGTCGACGCCGCGCATCAGCTTGCCCAGATACTGGATTTGCCGGCGCCGGGCGCCATGGGCGGTGATCTTCTGGCAGTCGCGCACTGCGTCGAAAAGGTTTTCCGGCAGGTTGATGCGCTTCAGTTGGCCGACCGAGAGTTCGACCAGTTCGGCACCGAGGTCGCGCAATTCGTGCATCGCCTCCTTCTGCTTGGTTTTCGAGGGGCGGCCGGTGTCTTCGGTGAAATCTTCGTCTTGCATGTGAACCAATCGGAGGCGGTCTGTGGCGGGCTGTTATGATAGCGATTTTACCGCTTCGACGCCCCTTCCATGTCCGAAACCGCCGCATTTTCCTACGCCTTCGCCACCCTGCAGCAGCTTGCCGTGGATGTGCTCAAACACGCCAGCACCAAGGGGGCGACGGCCTGCGAGGTCGATGTGTCGGAAGGCTTCGGCCAGTCGGTCACAGTCCGTTGCGACGAGGTCGAGACCATCGAGTTCAACCGTGACAAGGGTATCGGCATCACCGTCTATTCCGGGCAGCGCAAGGGCTACGCCAGCACCTCGGACTTTTCGACCCAGGCCTTGCGGGAAACCGTCGAGGCCGCGCTGAACATCGCCCGCTTCACCGCCGAGGACGATTGTGCCGGCCTGGCCGATGCCGCGTTGATGGCCCGCGATTGCCCCGACCTCGATCTCTACCATCCGTGGGCCTTGAGCGTGGAGGAAGCCATCGAGACGGCGCGACGTTGCGAGCAGGCCGCCTTCGATGCCAATCCGCTGGTCAGCAATTCGGAAGGTGCTTCGATCTCGACGCAGCAGGCGCATTTCGTGTCGGCCAACAGCCTGGGTTTCATGGGCGGCTATCCGACTTCGCGCCACTATATTTCCTGTTCGGTCATTGCCGGCGACCAGGATGCCATGCAGCGCGACGACTGGTATACGACGCATCGCGACGCCAGCCATCTCGACAACCCGCAGCAGGTTGGGCGCATTGCCGCCGAGCGCGCGGTGGCCCGCCTGGGGGGGCGCAAGGTCAAGACCGGGGAGTTTCCGGTCATTTTCGAAGCCCAACTGGCAGGAGGCCTGCTCGGTAGTCTGGTGCATGCCGCGAGCGGCGGGGCGCTCTACCGCAAGTCTTCCTTCCTGATCGATCATCTGGGCAAGCGGATCATGCCGGACTTCGTGCAGATCGCCGAGCGCCCGCACATTCCCTGTGGCTTGGGCAGCGCCGCCTTCGATAGTGACGGCGTGGCGACGCGCGACCGCGATATCGTGACCGACGGCATCCTGCAGGGCTATTTCCTCAGTGCCTACACCGCGCGCAAGCTCGGCATGCAGACCACGGCCAACGCCGGCGGCAGCCACAACCTGATCATCCAGCCCGGGCAGCATGATCTGGATGGATTGCTCGCCCAGATGGGGCGCGGCTTGCTGGTGACCGAACTGCTCGGCCATGGCATCAATTATGTGACCGGCGATTACTCCCGTGGTGCCGCCGGTTACTGGGTCGAGAATGGCAAGATCGTTCATCCGGTCGAGGAGATCACCATCGCTGGCAACCTCAAGCACATGCTGGCCGGGATTGTCGCTGTCGGCAACGATGTGCAGATTCGTGGGACCAAGCAGACAGGATCGATCCTGATCGATCGCATGACGATCGCCGGCGAGTGAGTGATTAGGGTTTTCCACCACTCGCAAAACCGGTGGGATTGGTGAAAAATAGGACCAGCCAACAGGCTTGACGTGACTTACCCTTCTGGAGGAGACAATATGCAACGTCGCGATTTTCTGAAAAAAGCTTCCGTCGGTGCCGCAGCAGGTGCCGCAACCACCCTGGCCGCACCGGCCATCGCCCAGTCGGCACCGACCATCAAATGGCGCCTGACCTCTTCCTTCCCGAAGAGCCTGGATACCATCTACGGCGGCGCTGATGTGCTGGCCAACCGCCTGCGTGAAATGACCGGCGGCAAGTTCGACATCCGCGTCTTCCCGGGCGGCGAAATCGTTCCCGGCCTGCAGGCGCTGGATGCCGTGCAGCAAGGTACCGTCGAGTGCTGCCACACCTGCTCGTACTACTATGTCGGCAAGGACAAGACCTTCGGTTTCGGCACCGCCGTGCCGTTCGGCATGAACGCCCGCCAGATGAACGCCTGGATCTACTACGGCGGCGGCCAGAAGGTGCTCGACGATTTCTACGCCAACTACAACGTGGTCTCCTTTGCCGGCGGCAATACCGGTACCCAGATGGGCGGCTGGTGGCGCAAGGAAGTGAAGACCCTGGCCGACCTCAAGGGTGTCAAGATGCGTATCGCCGGCCTCGGCGGTACCGTCTTCAACGAACTGGGCGTCGTGCCGCAGCAGATCGCCGGTGGCGACATCTACCCGGCTCTGGAAAAGGGCACCATCGACGCCGCCGAATGGGTTGGCCCGTACGATGACGAAAAGCTCGGCTTCTACAAGGTCGCCAAGAACTACTACTACCCGGGTTTCTGGGAATCCGGCCCGGTCATCCATTTCTTCGTGAACAAGAAGGAATGGGACAAGCTGCCGAAGGAATACCAGGCCGCCTTCCAGGCTGCTGCGTACGAAGCCAACGTCACGATGATGGCCGAATACGACCACAAGAACCCGATTGCGCTGTCCAAGCTGCTACAGAGCGGCGTCAAGCTGCATTCCTTCTCCGACGAAATTCTCGAAGCCGCCTACAAGGCCTCTCAGCAGATCTATGCCGACGAAGCTGGCAAGAATCCGGCCTTCAAGAAGGTCTACACCGAGTGGGAGAAGTATCGGAAGACGCAGAACGCCTGGTTCAGCGTTGCCGAAATGCGCATGGACCGTTTCCTGCAATCGCACAAGTAAGCGTTTCTTGCTCAACAAAAAACCCGCGGATTCCGCGGGTTTTTTGTT
>CAMKYP010000024.1 GCA_946477505.1 uncultured Dechloromonas sp.
GGGGGAACGTTTCCTGCCCGCTGATCGCGTCACTACAGGGTGGAGCAAGCTTGGCAGGTTCGGCTATGCCTTAGCGTGCTTTATTTTCCGTTTTCTGAGACGACCCCTATTACCGCGCTACGTCATGAAGTCGAATCCTTCCGTAGCCAGTCTGAGCGCCAAGCCTTGGAGTTGGCGGCAGAAAAAACGGCCCACGCCGAAACCCTGGCCACGCTCCAGGAAGAGAGAATCGTTCGGGCGCAAATGACTCAGCACATCCAGGACATGGAGGGGCAACAGGCAAAGGATGAAGCGCACCGTGTATCAATGGAAGAAAAGCACCAGCATGCCAGAGAGGCTCTGGAGCATTTCCGCTCTGCGGCGAAGGAACAACGGGAGCAGGATCAGCGACAATTCGAGCAGCAGATTCAGTTCTTGCAGGGCGAACTGCGTGCAGCCAAGGAAACGGTGAACGCGAAACAGCAGGAACTCATCCACAGTCATCAGGATAATGCCCGTCTTTCCAGCGAGCAGGCCCATCTTCGTAGCGAGTTGCATCGTTTGGAAACTGAGATTCGTCCGCTACGCACAACCCGAGAAAATCTGGCCGTTTCCGAACTGAAGAATCAACAATTGGAAGAGCGCTTGGCTCAGACTACCGCACGCGTTGATGAATTGCTCGTGGAAAATCAAAGCTGTGCAGAAAAGTTACAAGATGCGAATCAAGCCGGACTCCGCCTGGAGACTGAATTGACCGCAGCGAGGGCGGTGTTGGTCAGCCAGGAACAAATCCTGCAAAAGCTTACCGTCAGTCAGACACCGGTAACGAAAAACAGCGGGCAGCGCAAAGGAAGTGCCGAGAACCAAGAATCGCTCTTTGACCCGGACAAGCAATGAGGGGGGGGGCAGCGTTGACCAGATTTTTTGCACTAAATCCGATGGTTAGCAGAAGTTTTCGAGGATTTCACACGAATCCCGGCCGCCCCTCACCTTGGCGTCAGCGCTGAAATCCGAGCTTCGCCGCTTCTTCACCACGGAGTTCGATCCGCAGCATTGGGACATGGGGCGCGATGAGGATCCGGAAGAAGGCTATGTTCAGACCCGTGATCAGGTACTGGGGCACGCGTGGTTTGCACTGGGCAAGTAAGCGACAAGGCATTGGAAATGACGATGCGCCAGCGATATTTTCTTATTGAGCCGCAGTATTCCGATCCGGATACTTTTTGCACTTCATCACTGAGCACAGTGAACTCCTTGATCTAAATGCGCGGCAGAGCGTTGAAGCGGCAAGCCCGTATCGCGCAGAGCATGGACGAAGCCAAGCGCTTGCAATATGAAATTAGAAAAGTGGGAGGTGAACAGCGTCGCCAACGGCAAGAATTCTTCGCCGTCGCGGATGACATTGAAGAGCGCAGGGACGTTCTGATTGAATTCCTAGAAAAGCACCTACTCCGAGCCAGTCGAAACCACACCTTGTTGACAATTTGTAAGTCACTGAGCTGATTCCCCGGGATTTAAAAATTACGCCCTGCAAGGTATAAATAATAAATAAACCCCAAAGGGAATATTTATGTAATATACCCTATACGACGTTTTCGCGGAGTGTGAAGTGGCCTTCGTCATTACCAGCCAGCAACAGCTCGGTCCCACCTTAAAAGGATTGCGCAAGCAAAAAGGCTTAACGCAAGTTCAGATGGCAAACCAGAGCGGTCTTGGCCAAAAGACCATCTCGCTTCTGGAAACGGAACCCTGGCGCTGCAGCGTGGATAGCCTCTTACGCTATATGTCTGCGGTCGAGGTCGCCATGAGTCTCGATTTCATCGCCACCATGCGCAGCAGCAGTAGCGAGGAGTGGTAATGGGGCGCGCCAAAAAGTCAGGCGCACTCAGCCTCTGGATGAACGGCCAACGGGTCGGCGCGTGGATCGTCACCGCGCAGGGGGAGCACGAACTTCATTACGATGAAACGTGGCTCACTTCGCCGTCAGGGCGTCCGATTTCACTGTCCATGCCCCTTCGGCCAGCCACAGCACCGTACAAGGGCGAAATCGTCCGCAATTACTTTGAGAATCTGCTCCCGGACAATGACAACATTCGGCAACGGTTGGCTAAGCGTTTCGCAACCGGAACCGAAGCATTCCGCTTACTTGCCGAAATCGGTCGTGATTGCGTGGGTGCCCTGCAGATCATGCCCGATGGCGAAAACCCGCCATCAACCGATGCTATCCAGTGCGAGCCGCTGTCCGATGAACAAGTCGCTGAACATCTGGCCGGCACCTTAACTTCGCCAACCTTTACCCAGGCAGATGACACCTTTCGGATTTCCATTGCCGGCGCACAGGAAAAAACAGCTCTCCTATGGCACAAGGAGAATTGGTGCCGTCCGTGGGGTGCGACACCGACAACCCATATTTTCAAATTGCCGATGGGGCAAATGCCAGGCGGCATTGACCTATCGACTTCCGTTGAAAACGAGTGGCTTTGCCACCGCTTGTTGCAGGCTTTTGATATCCCCGTCGCCAACGCTGCGATTCTGCAGTTTGGGGCAATGAAAGCGCTCTGTGTCGAACGCTTTGACCGCCGCTGGATGACGGATGGCCGCCTTCTCCGTCTTCCTCAGGAAGACTTTGCGCAAGTCTTCGGCGTGCCGCCAGACGTCAAGTACGAAAGCCAGGGGGGGCCCGGGATTCGTCCGATTCTCGATCAGCTTAACGGATCAAGCCAAGCACAAGCCGATCGGTGCGACTTCTTCCGAACCCAGGTTTTATTCTGGATGCTTGCCGCAATCGATGGTCACGCCAAGAACTTCAGCGTATTCATTGAGCCTAAGGGCTTTTACCGCCTGACACCTCGCTACGACGTGCTTTCCGCTCACCCGGTAATGGGGCATGGCGCCGGGAGTCTGTCTTCGCACAAGATCAAAATGGCCATGGCGATTGATGGTAAAAACCGTCATTACAAATGGTCAGAGATTCGTCGCGATCACTTTGAACAGACAGCCCAACGCTGCCATCTGCCAGATGCACCAGCACTCATTGACGAGCTGGTTGCCAAAACGCCCCAGGCCATCGCCGAGGTAACCGCCAAGCTACCCGCCAATTTCCCAGAAGACTTGGCCAAATCCATATTCGACGGCCTGAGTCAGGCTGCCAATGTATTGGCATCCCACCGCTAAGTGTCACCCATCCTCGCCTTCCTTCAACTGAGCGAGCATGTCAATTGTCTAATTCACCCCAGAGCCTTGCTAGACTTCCATGTTTGGTACTCAAAAGCGTAGAGGATTAGTGTGGCAATTCTCAAAGGCGGCGTTATCGCCATCTCAGTCGGCAATCTGCTCCGCCAGAAATTGCGTATTCCTCATTACCAACGCCCTTACAGTTGGGAGCCTGCGACCGCTTTGCAACTGCTCGATGATATTCGGGAGGCGATGGAAGACAGCGATCTGCACAACGTCCCATACGTTCTGGGGGCCGTAATCCTCCACAACACATCCCAGAGCCTTGACGTAGTTGATGGTCAACAGAGATTGCTCACGCTACACCTGATTTTGCTTCTTTTGACGCATGCTGAGGAATCCACGCAGCATGCTGATGTAGATAATCCGATTGGTCGCGTGCGATTGGCACTTCGACAAAGAATCACTGCTCTGCAGGAACACCAACGTGATACGCTCTCCGAGTTCATCCGAAATCGTTGTGAATTGATCCGCATCGAGACTGACGACGTAGACGAGGCCTTTCGGGTTTTCGACTCTCAGAACTACCGTGGTAAGCCATTGGCACCCCATGATCTTCTCAAGGCACACCATCTGCGCGAGATGGGTGACGAATCCGACGCCATGAAGGCGGCGATTGTCGAGGCTTGGGAATCGGTCAAGGATGAGGAATTGGATCGCCTTTTTTCGATCTATCTTTATCGTATTGCACGCTGGTCTCGTGGCGAAGCGGCACCGAGGTTCACTGTGCAAGACATTGGCCTGTTCAAGGGAATTTCCCCCAAGAGCAGCAGGTCGCCAAGTTCCCGCTACCACATAGCGGCGCAGGTCGCGATACCGATGTTGAATACGTGGGGCGCGTCGCTTACCCAATGTAATGATCGAGATGCCAATAGGAGCCGCTTCCAACTAGATGCACCATTGTTGGTCGGGCGACCATTCTTTGAAATGGTGTCATTCATGCTGACTGAACTGAGGCAATTGGCTCGGGAGGGATTCGCCGGACAGCGGACGAAGTTTTCGTTCTATAACGTTTATGCCGAGAAGGACCAGAACAGTGACGTGCTAAACGAGCGTCCGTCTCAGAGTCGCTATCGATACGTCTCAGAACTTTATCTCGCTGCCCTCCTGTATTACACAAACAAGTTTGGAGACGAGGACCTGACAACTGCCCGAGATCAGCTCTTTGCCTGGGCTTACTCGCTACGGGTGGAGTTGCTTCGTGTTCAATTTCGCTCAATTGATAATCATGCGCGAGGCGATCAATCGACAATTTCGCCGTTTGCTTTGTTGCGACACGCGGAATCCGGCCGCGTTGTGCGCCAACTCGCCACGTCAATCAATCCCTACAACGACTCGCACGAGACTGAACTCGTAACGCTTTTAAAAAATTGATGGGCATGATGAACATGAACCAACTTTTCCCGGATCTGCTCTCAATTGGCGAACTGTTTGCCGATCCCGATGTAGCCTACATAGTGCCTATCTACCAGCGGAATTATGCTTGGCGATCGGAACAGATCGAGCAACTTCTAGGTGACATCCGGGACGCTATCCGCGACGATAAGGCCAGCTATTTTCTCGGAAACCTGATGGTCACTCAAAAGCCATCAGCCTACTTTGAGGTGATTGACGGTCAGCAGCGGCTCACCACCCTCTACTTGCTCCTGACCTTTTTGGCTGAGCGCGGCGTGGTGAACAATAGTCACCAAAACCGGCTGCGCTATGAATCGCGTCCCCGTGCGACTGAGGCACTGCGGCGAGTTTCAATTGAGCTTTCGTCCCATTCAGGTCCCTCCGCACATTCATCGACGTCGGAGGATACCGGGATTCATCAGGGTTACAACGTCATCCGCCAATACATGGATCAGCATGTGATTGGAGAAGACGAGCAGCAGAAATTTGCTAATTATCTACTCAAAAACGTCAGCGTCGTTCGGGCTTCCCTTCCGCGCAAAACAGATTTCAACCGGTACTTCGAAATCATGAACACCCGTGGTCAGCAACTCAAGCAGACCGATATCGTTAAGGCACGGCTGATGCAACACCTTGACGATGATGCGCAGCGTGCTTGTTTTGCATGGATCTGGGAAGCCTGCTCGGACATGGATTCATACGTTCAGATGTCGCTGACGCGCGATGCGCCCAAGCTGCGTACGGCAATTTTTGGCGATGACTGGTCTTGGTTGGTACTCAAGAAATTTGACGACTTGGTCAGAATCCGCAGTGAGTCGGATGCTTCAATGACAGTCGGCCCCCTCCCCTGCCAGCCACTGACGATTGACGAAGCCTTGGTCAAATACGCCGAAATGGGTGCGCCAGAAGCAGGGGAAGACCAGGACAACGTACGATTCCGCTCCACCATTGAGTTTCCCGCATTTCTGCTTCACGTTCTGAAGGTTATGGATCGTGATAACGAAGAGGATGAGGGCCTGTTGGACGACAAGGGACTTATCCGACGTTTTGCCGAATTCTTTGATAGCGCGAATGACGAAACGTCGGGTCGGGTACAGCTGTTTGCCTACGAGTTGTTGCGCTGCCGAAACATCTTCGATAGCTATGTTCTCAAGCGGCAATATACGGTTACGAACAGCGATGAAGGCGACTGGTCTCTGCAGCGCCTCATCAAGCGTGTCTCCAATAATCGGCCGACGCCGGGCTACATCAACACATTTTCGCGTGGTAGCAATGATGTCGAAGAAGACGGAGATGTAGATCCGATAACTAACGATCTATTGTTGCTCGAATCGATGCTTCGTGTGACTTACACGTCTCCGCGGACGATGCATTGGATAACCTTGCTCTTGAAACGTCTTGGCAACATCAATCCCGATGACGTTAAGGAATCCGATCTTGCGAATGCTCTCCGCAACTATGCACGTAGCAAGGTCAAGGAGGCTTATCCGTTAGGAAATTCTGGCGAACGGGTAAGCATGAAGGAACCGGAAGGGTTCAGCATTAACCGAATTGTTTTTACTTATCTCGACTACCTGCTCTGGACGGAGCAGAAAAGCCGCGACTACCGGTTTTCGTTTAGGAACTCGATCGAACATTTTTATCCGCAGCATCCCGATGAGCAACAAGTGGGAGAAGCAGTTTCCGTTCAATGCCTACATATGCTGGGAAACCTGGCACTAGTGAGCGTCGGTGCAAATTCGAAATTCAGTAACAGCCTGCCTCGAGCCAAGGCTGAGAACTTTAGGACAACGATCGAGATCCAGAGTCCCAAGTTGCAAGAGATGGCAGAGATCACACGGAGCAAGGGGAAATGGGGCGACGAAGAAATTCGCGCGCATCACGATGCAATGATCAAGTACCTTCGCAATGATCTTGGTTGCAACAATGGGCTCAAATCAACAAAAGAATTTAACTTGTAAATTCACTGTTGTGTGGCGGCTCTGTCCCTTGTAATCATTGGGGTTTCCCTGGCCGTCTTGAATGACGCGTAGTTGCCCCTCAGGCGCTGTGCGCTAATGCTGGCCTGAAGACCCAGAAAATCTACCAATTCATGATCGCTGGCACCTGCATCAATGAGGATTGCCGCATAAGTATTGCGTAGTGTTTGAGGGCTGGCGCGTTCGCCTGAAATATCACAGTGCGCCAAAATCTTCTGAATCCTGCGGTGAATGCTCGATGGATGCATCTGGAGTGTTGTCGCTTGCCGACCATATCCTTTTGAATGATCGGCAAAGAACACCGGGCGGTCCTCTGGCAGGGTCGGATCTGTTAATTGCCGTTGTATGGATAGCCAACTGTTGAGCGGCTGTATAGCGAATGGAAGTATTCGTCCTCGGTGCGTGTAATGGGCCTGGCTTAATTCGATGTATTGCTCGGCCATGTTGATGCAATTAAGCGTCAAGTACTTTAGGTTTGCTACTTTTAACCCTGCCCCGATGAGAACGGCAACAAGCGCGAGATCGCGATACTCAACCCAGTTATCGACCGGTGCAGCATCCGTTTGAAGCTCCGATAGGCGAGTTTCCAAATACTCGATGACGCGATCCCGTTCCTCCTGATTCAGGAATCGGGTTGGTTTGTCCTTTCCTCGCCCTGCTCCCTGAAGAGATGCCAGTTTCGCAGGGTTGTTCAGCTGTAGGCCAAGATTCGACAAATGAGAAAAGACACGTTCAAGTAGCCGAATGTATTGCTGTCGCTGACGGCTGGACTGTGCCTTTTGGCGGGTTGTCGGAAGATTGCTGTTTGGATCGTTAAGGAAGCGGGGTATATCGGCACTTTCGCAGCGATCAATTGCTTTACCCTCATCTTCAAGCCACTGGCAAAACCGCGCGAACATGGACCGATAGACGTTCGCTGTCGTAGATTTAAATTGCTGCTCGCCTAGCCATAGGTTGAACGAACCCGTTGGGTTGCTGACCCAATGGTCCAGAGTATCGAACAGGTTTCGCCGATAGGCGTTAGCAGTCATTTGGTAATTCTAGACGCTTAATTGCATGCATAAAATACCTAGCACTATGGCTAGCGTGCAGATTCTTGAGTTGGTAGCGAATTTTGCGCATCCCATTCCGCCTGTAGGCGTAATAATTCTCTTTTGTCTTCTTGGAGTCTCATGATGGCACACATGTAATTTGTCCTATCACACTTGCTGTGCAAGACATCCTTTGGTGGAAACGATGTAAAAAAAAGAAGTACTAAACCAATAGCAATTGCTTTCTTATACATAGGTGTCGATGATCCAACGAGAAAGCAACAGCATATTTGTGCTGGGGCTCATAGATAGAGCCCGAAGCAGCAAGTTGGCGCTAACCTTCTATTCAATCGCTGGAGGCATCGAACGGCAGCTTACTGGTAATCCAACACTGCCATTCTTCAACGTGTGCATCAGAGCCTTTACTCCTTTTGAATTTGAGTCCCGTTAGTACCGGGCGCCGCCGGTGATATTCTTATTGGATGGAATTAAACATTGCTGTCACCAACCTTGTACCGTTGATCGGCCTTCTCGAGGAACGAGAGGCATTGGTTCAACCTGGTTCCGTAGGTGTTGTAATAGAAGCTGCAGATCCCGGTGTTGTCATTGTCGATTTCGAAGGTGTGCTTGTTTCCGCAGCAGTTACGACATTATTGCCGCTCATTCGTCGCGGTCTGCCGATTTGGAAGTACCGCCTGCAGGATCTGCTCATGCAGATGCCAAACGTGGGAGAGGACGGGGATTTTGAGCGGTCAAGCTGAATGGACCGTAGGTCTTGCTTACGAATGGCCGAAAGAGACAGTTGGGCAGGAATTTGAATGGCTGCTTGCGTGAGCCGGAGCTAATTCACGCAAATGGCTAGTAACAGACTGCAATATGGCTCAGACCTGCCGGTCAACATCCGATGGCCTCGAACGGCCGCTTCTTCGTCTGGTGAATTCGTGTTCTCGACCCTCTGCGGACCTTCCTCTCTCAGGCGTAGCAACGGCCGCTTACTGAGCGGAGCAGATATTCAGGGCGCTTCCTGAACGCGAACTCCTCGGCCAATGCGGACGTTGGGCCTCAGGCCAAGATCAGGCAGCAATGCGCCAGAGACCAGCCACTCTATCGTTACCAGTCGTCAATGGCCGCTTTCGTTAGTAGTGTGCGGCCATCCAACCCTCTGCCGCCGTTCGACTCGCCGACATTACAACGGTAAAAACAGCTGCAAACCAGGCTTTCAACACTACCCCCTTTCGAGCCATTTCAGCAAGGTAGCGTAAAGAATCTCGGCCTTCACCGGCTTGGTCAGGAAATCATCCATTCCCGCATCGAAGCATTGATTCTTGTTCTCGGCAAAAGCGTTTGCCGTCATTGCCAGGACGGGGGTTGTCATATGGCCGGGTAATTTTCGAATCTGTCGTGTTGCTTCCATTCCGTCAAGTACCGGCATCTGCATATCCATCAGAATGATGGCATAACCGCCTGACTTGGCTTTCTCCACCGCTTCCCGGCCGTTGTCAGCCAAGTCGACATCGAGGCCCACCTCCTCCAGCAACATCTGTGAAATTTCCTGGTTGATCGGTTCATCCTCCACCAGCAGGATGCGCTTACCGGCATGGTCCCGCTGGATCGCCTGCTCGGCGACTTCGAGACTGGCCCGCCTGCTTTCCTCCGCCGTCTCATGGAACTTTCGGAGGACGGCAGTGAACCAGAAAGTGCAGCCCTCGCCTGCGATACTCTTCACACCGGCAGTGCCACCCATCACTTCGGCAATCTTCTTGGTAATCACCAAACCCAGGCCGGTACCTCCGTATTGGCGGGTAGTCGAGTTATCGGCCTGCTCAAAGGCATTGAAGAGTCTGGGCAAGGCTTCCGAGGCGATACCGATACCGGTATCTTCGACTTCAAAGCGTAGGGTAGCGATTTCGTCTGTTTCGGATTCTTGTGTCACGCGCACGGTGATGTGGCCCTGTTCGGTGAACTTGATGGCGTTGGCCGCATAGTTGAGCAGGGCTTGTTGCAGGCGGGTAGGGTCGCCCCGAAGCTTATGGTGCAAGGAGGTGATTTCGGTGTTGAAGCACAATCCCTTGTCTCGCGCCCTCTGACCAAGCATTGAAGTGACGTTGCCGAGTAGGGCTTCGAAATGGATCGGAATGTCTTCCAGCACAAACTTGCCAGCTTCTATCTTTGAGAGGTCTAGAACATCGTTGATGATGCGAAGCAAGTGACTGCCGGCGTTCTCGATCTTGTCGAGCTTGTCCATCTGCTCTGGGGTCAAGCCGCTGCGGCGCAGGATGTGAGCCATGCCGGTAATGGCATTGAGTGGAGTACGGATTTCGTGGCTCATGTTGGCCAGGAAGATGCTCTTGGCCTGGTTGGCGTCATCGGCACGGACCTGCTCGGATAGGTCAATATCCAGACAAAATAGGGTGCAGTTCCCGTGAATATCCTCGACCACGGTATGGCTGGAATAGACATGTACCGGGTGACCGTTCTTGCGTCTCAGTTGCAGGCGGCTAGCTGGAATGCCTTGTTTGTGCTGAAACATCCAAGCTACAGCTTGTGTGACACGTTCCTTGATTTCAGTCGGAATGATCAGGTCGAACAAGTTGCCGCCAATCGCTTCGGCGGGTGAGTAGCCATAAATCTTTTCCGAGGCTGGATTCCAGTAGATCACTGTGCCATCCGAGTGGTAGCCTTGAATCGAGATGGCATCGATATTCTCAAAGATCGAACGGAAACGGGCCTCGCTTTCTGCAAGTTTTTGCTCTGTCATTTTTCGCACAGTGATGTCGCGCGAGAGCATCAGCACGGTGGCTTCCTGCCCCGTACCTTTGCGTGTAGCGGAAAGTTCGAACCAGCAAACCTGCCCGGCGATATCGAGTTTGATGACACGGCCGTAGTCGTGACCCTGCGTCAGCGCCCCCTCAATGACTTGCTTAACGATACCAGCCGCCTCGGCAGGCAACACTTCATGGACGCTTTTGCCGATCAGGTTCTGTTTCGTCTGGAAAAGGAGATCTTGCCGGTTCGTAAACACATCCCGGTAATGACCCGAGCGGTCGAACTCGAATAGGATATCCGGAATGGCTTGCAAGGTTGCAGCAAGGCGGGATTTGGCCTCTACTTCGGCTGCAGTCACGAGTTGCAAGTCAGCCAGCGCCCGCTGGAAGTCTTTGGTCCGGGCAGTGACACGCTGCCGCAACGTCAGATTCCAGATCAGCAGAATTGCGCCAACGGCAACTGCTATCAGCAGAGTTTCCCACAGGTAATGCCGAGAGGATTCCCATGCTACGGGCGTGCCGAACCATTTGTCCTTCAGGCGTCGGTGATCTGCATCGGTGATGCTCACCATTCCGCTCTCCACGAGCTTCAGCGTTTCCGGATGCCCCTTTGGCACCGCCCGATGGAATTTGCCGGTATAGAGCGTGAAAGCCTTGCGAAACTCATTACCGGCCTTAAATTTGTAGAGATAAAAACTGGCTGGGTGCTCGTCCAGACAAAATATTTTGACGTCCTGCTGCCGCGCTGCGGTGATCAGCTGGGTGTAGTTCGGGTACAGCACAAGATTTGTGATGCCATACTTGGCCAGTTCATCGATGCAGGCATCTCCGGTCTGCACCCCGATCTGAAATCCCTTTAAGGTGCTGACGTCGGCGATACCGGCAATCGATTGATGGCTGAAAATGCTAACAGGTAGGTCTGCATAGGACGACGAGAAATCATAGAGAGACTCGCGACTGGGCGTCTTGAAAATCATATCGATGACATCGGCCTCACCAGCCAGAACCTTCTTCTGAGCACTCTCCCAGTCAGTGGCAATCAGGGTGACCGCGACACCGGTCTTGGCTTCCCACAACTTCCAGTAATCGACGAGGTAGCCATCGACCGAGCCATCGTCTTTTCTGAACAGATACGGTGGGTAGTTATCATCTGTAATTACGCGCAGCGACGCGGGCGGCTTCGTCTCGGCAGCTGAAGCGCAGGATAGTAGTACCGATGCAACCAATATCAGCGACTTGCAGAACTGCCGCATGATCATCATAGGCCTCACACTTTTGTGTACAGCATGTAATGAACCCCAATCGAAATACATATCTCATATATGCATATAGCAAGCCGCAGATACGAAAGTCAGTCTTTGCGCGACGGCGATTGCTACACATTGAACCGCTTTAATCTGGCTCTGAATTATATGCCTTCAGGCCGAGATCAAACTCAATGACGTGCTGGCTTGTATAGGCCGATACGCGATTGATGATCTCCTCGAAAGGAACGCGAAGGCCCATCATCGCATCCAGGTGGATTGATGTCAGGCTCTCGATGATTTCCGAGTGGGCTCGACTATGAGCAAGTATCTCCTCGGCTGGCATGCCGAGGTTATCCATGAACGCCTCTTCTGACCTGAAGTGATTATGAATCAGGCTCGTCAGGCGAGAGAGTGCTTCGGATATAGATTCATCGCCGGTGCCACTAGAAAGCAAGCCCTGGAAAGAGCGAAAAATCTCATGGTGCTGGTAGTCGATGTGCTGGACACCGAGAAGCAGATTTTCGTCCACGCTAATCCTTGCGATCCAAGGTAGCACTGATTGCAAAGACTGCAACAATCAAAGCAAAAACGGGTAACACAAGAAATAATGCAATGTCCAAGAGCATGGGATTTCAGCAATAATTGGTATTTTGGTAGATTATCCTGATTTTGCTATCTAGTCGAAATACCACCAAGGTCATAGTGGCTGCGATATGTCTTGACCTTCGTGGTTTGGTACCCGTGCCCGCACCCGGCTGATCCGACGCGCGACCGGTGGTTTCATTGCCGGCGTGAAGACCAAGCTGCAGGTCGCCCAGTTCAAGCTCTCGTATAGTCGGGCATTCTTCCTGCGGGCGTAACCTGAGGCTTACCTACGGCAGAAATAGAAACGCGAGCAGACCTCCTGGAGGTATGCTCGCGTTTTGCTTCCAACAACAGAAACTATCTCCTCCCAGCAATGGTTACCCTTGAGATGCGCACTGTCTTGCTGAACTACGCGATCAGCAATGCAATCTGCCTAGGTATTGTCTTTTCACTGTGGCGCAAGCATCGGCATTGCTCTCCGGCTTTTGATTTCTGGCTAGGCAGCTTCACCCTGCAATTTTTTTCCATGCTGATGTTTTCCCTGCGCGGCGTGGTACCAGAACCGATTGCCATTTTGCTGGGGGTTCCCACCAGCTTGATCGGTGTGCTGTTACTCCATCGCGGACTTTGCGATTATCTTGGGGAGGCATGGCCGCAGCGTCAGAATCTGTTTCTGGTCACCGCTTTGATCGGGGTTCATGTTTTCTTTCTATGGGTGCAGCCTAGCCTCCAGATACGCGGGCTGAATTTCACGCTAGGGTTATTGTTGCTCTTTGGCCAGATTTCCTGGCTCCTGCTGCACCGGATAGCCCTGCCTCTGCGCGCCAATGCCAGCATCCTAGGCTGGATCATGGTCGCCTATTGCGTGGTCAGCTTAGGACGCATTTTTATTGCGCTATTCGTCGAGTCGCCTGAAACGTTCTACGCGTCCGGCCAGTATTTATCGTGGCTTTTTATGGTCTATCAAATGCTGGGCATCGGGATGGCTTTTGCGCTACTGCTGCTGGTGAATAACCGATTGCTGGCCGATCTGGAAAGCGATATTGCCAAGCGCCAGCAAGTCGAAGACGAGTTGCACGCGCTCAACGCAGAGCTTAAGAGTCAGGCGACAACTGACCAATTGACGAGAATAGTCAACCGTCGCTACCTGACGTCGGTTCTCGACCACGAAGTTGAACGCGTGAAGCGCTATGGAGGAAGCCTGGCGATCATTATGTTGGATATTGACCACTTCAAGTCCATTAACGACCGTTTCGGTCATCCAGCAGGTGATAGTGTGCTGATTGGGGTCGGCTCTATCCTGACGGGACACATCCGCTCCGTGGACACCGCTGGCCGATGGGGTGGCGAGGAATTTCTGGTCATCTGTCCTGAGACAGACGCTACAGGCGCAGCTCAACTGGCGGAACTGATGCGCCAATTAATCGAGGCTAAGGATTTTTGTCTTCCCGACCGTGTAACAGCTTCGTTTGGAGTTGCCGCCGCTCGGCTCGGCATGACAGCTGAAGATCTGCTGAAAGACGCCGACGTTGCGCTTTATCAGGCGAAAGCAAGCAACAGGAACAGGGTGGTGGTTGGAACTGTTTCAGAATGATGAGATGGAGTGACATCGAGACGCATCGAGGCGCTTGCAGCCCGTAATTCTCAGGACGAGAACGTTTGCAAGGGGGGCTCGGCTACGGCAGGTAACAGACATATTGCTGTCCGAGTGTGATCACAGGCCCAAGGTTGGCTTTGGCCGAGTAGGTTGAATTGCCCCTTCGGCAGCTTTCAGAGTGGAGCGGCCACTTGAATGTCTCGCGCTCCAGTCGGGGCAACGGCAGCAGTTGGCCGGTAGCACTAGCTTGGCCTCTCGCCGCAAAGCGGTCATAGCCCGGAACGATGTTTTCTCGACTGACTACTAACAGGCGTCACGTCGAACTCACACAACCGGCCAACAGCGGAAGTACGTCCGATCCGGTTAGCGGTCATCGGAAAGGCTGCTTCATTCCAAAAACGGCCTGAAGTTCATGCCTTTACCGATACAGGTTTTTGCGAATCGTATATATTATTGTCGTATATATTTTGCATAGCTATCGACGATGGGAATTGCAGAAAACGCCTTGCAACTTGTGCAGTCCATCTACGATGTGACATTGGGCAGTGAAAGCTGGCCGTCGGTCATTCAGAAAATATCCACCGCCACGGGCGGTCACTCCGGTCTGTTACGCTTGGTCGATTATCGGCGAGCCGATGTCAGTTTTGTTTCGGCCTATGGCTATACGCAGGAGACCATCAACAAGTATCGCCAACACTTTATTCACCTCGACCCCTACAGCGATCATCTCGCCGCTGCACCCGCCGGCAGTCTGCTCCAGTCGGAGCAAGTGACCCCCTTGGCCCTCCGGAAGCACACCGCGTACTTCAATGACTACGAGCGACAAGAGGATCGAACCTATGCGTTAGGCTGCCCACTGGGACGGGAACAGGACTTTCTTCTTTACCTCGGACTCTCCCGAGGTCGGCAGGCCGGCCCCTACGATGACACGACATTGCAGTTAGTTCAGCATTTGTTGCCCCACATGCTGCGTTCGGTCCAACTGCAACGATTGGTCGGTGATGCGGTGGAAGCCCGTAATCTGAGTGAAGTGGCGCTGGATCAGTTGCGCGTCGGCGTGATCTTGCTCAGCGCAGATGGCCGGGTTTGTTTTACCAATCAACTGGCTTCCAGCCTGGTAGAGTCATTCCGGATTGAATTCGGCGAGGCCGGATTGAGACTACCCAGTCCTCAATCTAACGACCAATTGCAGCAACTCATTGCCAAGGCCCTAAACACCGACCCGCTCGCCCTTCGATGTCCCGGTGGCGATATGACGTACAGTCGACCGGGACTGGGTATGCTCCAATTCCGGGTGTTTGGCATGTTATCCAGACACGATACCCATTTGACCGGACGCCGGCCGCGTGTCGCCATCTTCCTGGTTCGCCCGGGACCACCCCGCCTGGACGCAGGTCAACTGGCGACCCAGTTCCAACTGACCCCTGCGGAAAGTCGCCTTGCCGTCAATCTCGCTGAAGGCACCACGGTCAACGATGCCGCACGTCTGACTGGCATTTCGGTTGCCACTGCCCGCACCCACTTGCGCAACATCTTTGCCAAAACCGCCACGTCACGCCAATCGGAACTGGCGCTGCTCATTCTGACCAGTCTGGCCGGTATCTCCATTGCAGCACCCAACCACGATGAACCGCAATAAACCCACACAACCGACGACCCTCTATCTGCAGGGCGGCCCCGGGCTGAACTGCGCCGTGGAGCGCCACCTTTTGGGTGAGGCATTCCCCGTTCGATGGTGGGAGCCACCCCGATTTCCGGCTGAAACAAATGATGCCTATCAGCGCACGCTGGATGCGGCGGCACAAACACTACTCGCGCTACAAAAATCCAATGGCGAACCCATCGCAGTTGTTGCTTGGTCTTTTGGAGCACGGGTGGCCCTTGACCTAGCGCATCGCATGTCGGAGGCCATTAAAAGCCTGACGCTATTGGCGCCCACTGTTTGCCTTGAATCGGCATTCGCCCGGTTTTACGCCCATGTCAGTGGCGAACATTCTCTCGGCGCAAAGGGAGCTTCAGCATCATGGACGGGCGATCATGATCGTCTGATGCAGCGGGTGATGGCTATTCTGACCACTCCAAATGTGTTTGAGCATTACTGGGCCAAGACTTCTCATGATCAGTTCGCTCAACATAGTAGCGCCGTGGCTCAAACGGACTGGTTTGATTTGCCGACCTTTACGGCCGTGTCACGGGAAGTCATCCAGCGACCGATCATTCCGCTCGCAAGCGGTCACCGACTACCGATTCGGATCTGGCTTGGGAAATACGATCCTTACCGCGATCCGGCGGGCGATTTCAGCGCATGGAACATGATCTTTCCGGGAGCAACGATCCAGATTGAGGAATGTGGACACATGGTGCCGTTTGAGATTCCGACTGCCCGATGGCTGGGTTCGGAATAACAGCTGCTGGCCACAGACTACCCCTAACCACATTCAAGTCGAATTTTTGCTGTCCGGGCGCGATATCACCCCACAGTCAGCGACTGCTACCCATGATTACGAGCGAACGGCTCATGGGAATCCTCCCCCGAGCGGACGACGCATCTACCTCAAATGGATGAGTCGTAAAACTTGACGGCATCCTATTCGTAAAAACACGCTGCGCAAAATAATCAATGGGTTACGTTCGTGGCATGTTTCATGCTAATGACGCTCGCGTTGTCCGAAAGACATAAATCCATTCGGCTATGGACTTTTGCCATTGCCGCGTGTGGTCAGAAAAACTGTCGAAAGGAATCGATCATGCCACTGCGTAAAAAACTCTTTGCCGCATTGCTCGCGACAGCGGCCATCGGCACTTCTCATGCCGCCATCGTCGATCATGGCGATTATTTGACCGACACGGCTACCGGACTAGATTGGCTGGATGTTACAAAGTCTGTCAACATGTCTTATAACTACGTTTCATCGCAGTTCGGGACGGGTGGCGCCTTTGAAGGATGGCGCTATGCAACAGGAAATGAATTCAATGGGCTGATAGGGGCGTGGACAGGAATATCGCCGTCGTCATTTGGTAGCGTCTCTCAACAGGATAATAAAATCGATGGTTTAGTAACGTTATTGGGAGACACACTTGCGACGTTTTGGTTAGACCAATATGGTGTCCCATTCCCTTCTGCGCGCAACGAGACACATGGAATCATTGCCGATAGTCAGATCGATATGTATCACTGTGAGCTTCCCCCGAAATTTCGTCTGCCAAGGGTGACATAAAATCGAGTCACTTTT
>CAMKYP010000025.1 GCA_946477505.1 uncultured Dechloromonas sp.
TCCCGATCCTGTCGTGCCGCCAGCACCTGCCACGTCTGCCAAGGCCGAGCCGGTTTCGGCCGCGGCGCCTGCAGGTCCGGTCAAGATCGAGAAGAGTCCGGTTCCTGCCACGCCGCGCGATCGCGCCGATGCCGAATACCGCAAGGCCGAAACGGCGCTCGCTTCCGGGCGTAGCGGCGAGGCGCTCGATGGCATGCGGGCCGCGCTGAAGATCGATCCGGCTTATGTTCAGGTGCGCCAGGCCTTGCTCCGCCAGTTGCTGGACATGCGACGCATCGACGAGGCGATGGCCGTTCTGCAGGAAGGCGTCGAATTGATGCCGGCGCAGACTGGCTGGGCGATGTCGCTGGCCCGCCTGCAGTTGGAACACGGTGATTTGGCTGCCGCCGACCGCAGTCTTGCCCGCTCGCAGGCCTATGCCGAGGCCAACGCGGATTACGCCGGCTTCCAGGGGCATGTGAAATCGCGGCTCGGTGCGCATCGTCAGGCCGTGGCGCACTATCAGCGCGCCGCCCGCCTAGTACCGAGCGAAGGGCGTTGGTGGTTGGGGCTGGGCCTGGCGCTGGAGGCCGATGGCCGGGTACCCGAGGCGAGGGAGGCTCTGCGTCGGGCGCTGTCAGCCGGTACGCTGAATGCCGAACTGTCGGCCGTCGCGGAACAGCACTTGCGCTAGCCCGCAGGGGGCTGCGATCGGGCGGGAGCGGCTGCCTGTCGAAAAAAGCCAGGATTTTGCCCAGTGTGTGAATTTACTCACACGCCACCGTCGTCGGCTTTGCTATAACGACAAATGTTCCGGATCGACGCAACGCCATCGGGCGCCATGCCGCTTCGTGATCTTTCCTGTGCTTAACCTGGCTGCCGGATACGGCAGCACAAACCTGCGAATGACACTATGACCCAACTCCCTTTCAAGTTGCGCGCCAGCCTGCTCGGCCTCGCCCTGGCCACGGCATCCATCGCTGCGCACGCCTCGCTGATCACCTACGAGGTGCGCACCCTGACCAACGCGTCTTTCGGCGATTATCGCGCCGGATGGTCGGCGCAGGGTTCGAGCATCGCCAGCACCACGCCGGGTAATTTCTCGGGGCTGACTGGCGCCAACAACAGCTACGACCATCTGCGCGTCAATTTCAATCTCGGCAGCGCCTTTGCCGGCAGCACGATGGCCTTCCAGCTGGCGCCGGATGCCGGTTATGGCGGCGCCTTGTACTTCGATGGCGTCTTGCTCAATACCAACGCGACCGATTTGTGGTGGGGCGGCAACTGGAATGCCCTGTCCGAGCTTCTTCAGGGGAGCGTGAGCAATCTGTCGGCGGGCAACCATACGCTGGATGCTTATTGGGCCGAGGGCTGCTGCAATGGCGGGCAGGCCGGGCGTTTCAGTGTGAACGGCGGTGCCTGGCAGAACCTGTCGGTCGCCAATCTCGACCGTCTTGCCGTGCCCGAGCCGGGGTCGCTGGCATTGTTAGGCCTCGGTATGGTCGGGTTGATGGCCGGACGCCGTAGCCGCCGGGCTGGATAGGGAGCTATCGCAAGGTGGCCGAAGGGGCGCCTTGCTCGGGTGAAAACTATCTCGATGCCTGCAGGCAGTCGCTTGCAGGCATTTTTATTTCCAGAGCCGGGGTTAGCGGCTGGGAAGCTGCGCCAATTGCCGATCGTGCCACTTGCTCAGCACGGCAATGGCGCTCATCGAGCCGATCAGGGCCATGAACATGTCGGACTGGGTATCCCACGGGTCGCCTTGCGTACCGAGAAATTCATCGGCGCCCTGGCCCATGATCAGGGCTGCTGCCCATTCGATCAATTCGTAGCTGGCGCTGATCGCCATGGCGATGCAGACGCACAGGAACGCCGTCATCCGACGGCCGGCCACGTGGTGTCCACGGATCAGTATTTCGCGGGCGATCAGTGCCGGTACGAAGCCTTGCATGAAGTGGCCGATCTTGTCGTACGGGTTGCGCGCCGTTCCAAGGACATCTTGCAGCCAGAAGCCGAACGGCACGTTGGCGTAAGTGTAGGCGCCGCCGAGAATCAGGACCAGCGCATGGAGTGCAATCAGGATGGTCAGCAACGCGGTCAGCGGGTAGCTGCGCCGGGTCGCGGCCAGCACCGGCAGGGCAATGATGACCGGGGCCACCTCCATGAGCCAGGTTGCGCGGTCATGGGGAGCGATTCCCGAAGCGATCAGCGCGGCGACGACGAGGCTGGCGAGAAAGGCGTCGAAGGTGTCGCGCTGCATCATCTCAGCCCTCGTTGCGGATCAGGTCGAGCAATTCCGCCCCGTAATGCTCGATCTTGGCGCTGCCCATGCCGGTAATGCTGGCCAGCAGGCCATGGCTGGTCGGGCGTACCTCGGCCAATTCGCGCAGGGTCTTGTCGTGCAGGATGACGTAGGCGGGAACGCTTTGTTCCCGCGCGGTGTCGGCCCGCCAGCGGCGCAGCAACTGGAACAGCGCGTCATCGGCCGCCGACAGGTCGCTGATGGTCGTGCGGCTGGTCTTCGCGGATGTCGTCTTGCACCGCAACGGCCGCCGCAGCGGTACGCTGCGTCCACCCTTGAGGACTTCGCGCGCGGCCTCGGTCAGTTGCAGGGCGCCATGCTCGGCCATGTCGACATGGATCAGGCCGGCGGCGGCCAGTTGGCGGAAGGTGCTTTTCCAGGCGTGCTCGTCGAGGTCGCTGCCGACGCCGAAGGTCGGTAGCTGGTCATGATTCCATTGCTTGACCTTGTCGGTCGCCTTGCCGCGCAGGATGTCGGTCAGGTGGGCAACGCCGAAACGCATGCCGGTGCGGAAGATGGCCGACAGTGCTTTCTGCGCGGCTTGCGTGCCGTCCCAGAGCTCGGGCGGGTTGTCGCAGACGTCGCAATTTCCGCAGGGCTGGCGTTCTTCGCCGAAATAGTTGAGCAGCACCTGGCGGCGGCAACGCGGCGCTTCGCAGTAGGCGAGCAGGGCGGTCAGGCGTTGCGATTCGAGGATCTTCTGGCCTTCGGCGGCGCCGGATTCGGCGATGCGCGCATGCTGCAGGGCGACATCCTGCATGCCGTAGGCCATCCAGGCTTCGGAGGGCTCGCCGTCGCGGCCGGCACGACCAGTTTCCTGGTAGTAGGCCTCAATGCTCTTGGGTAGGTCGAGGTGGGCGACGAAGCGCACGTCCGGCTTGTCGATGCCCATGCCGAAAGCGATGGTGGCGCACATGATCAGCCCTTCCTCGCGCAGGAAGCGGCGCTGGTTGGCGGCGCGTTCGGGCGCCGGCAGTCCGGCGTGGTAGGGCAGGGCAGGATAGCCTTGGGCGGAAAGCCATTCGGCGGTTTCCTCGACCTTCTTGCGCGACAGGCAATAGACGATGCCGGCCTGGCCTTGGCGGCCGGACAGGAAGCCCAGCAACTGTTTTTTGGCGTTGTCCTTCTCGACGACGGTGTAGCGGATGTTCGGGCGGTCGAAGCTGGACAGGAAGACGCGGGCTTCGCCCAGCCCGAGACGAGCGAGTATTTCGTTGCGTGTCGCCTGGTCGGCGGTGGCGGTCAGCGCGACGCGCGGCACGGCCGGGTAGCGTTCGTGCAGGGCGGAGAGCTGCAGGTATTCCGGACGGAAATCGTGGCCCCACTGCGAGACGCAGTGCGCCTCGTCGATAGCGAACAGGGCCAGCTTGCCGGCCTCGTACATGGCGTCGAGCATCGACAGGGTACGTTCGAGCAGCAGGCGTTCTGGTGCGATGTAAACCAGATCCAGGCTGCCCGAGAACATCGCTTGTTCGATGGCCTGCGCTTCACGCCAGTCGAGGGTCGAGTTGAGGCAGGCCGCCTTGACGCCAAGCTGGGTCAGGGCATCGACCTGGTCCTGCATCAGCGCGATCAGCGGCGAGACGACGACGGCGCAGCCGGGGCGGAGCAGGGCCGGAATCTGGTAGCACAGGCTCTTGCCGCCACCGGTCGGCATGAGGACGAGCGCATCGCCGCCGGTGGCGACATGGGCGATGATCTCGGCCTGCTCACCGCGGAAGGCTGGGTAGCCGAAGACATCGCGCAGGATGTCGAGGGCGCGGGAGGAGGGGGGCATGCTCAGCTTTCCGGCAGGATGGCTTCGCGGTTCAGCGTCTCGCCGTCCCAGACCAGCGCTTCGCCACGATCCTCGTGCCAGTCGGCGAGCACCCAGCGTTCGACGTGGATGCCGTCGACGATATGGTCGTGGGTCGCCGCCCGGTGCGTATGGCCGTGGATGAAGGTGGTGTAGCCGTGGTCGCGCAGGAAGTCGTCGGTGGCCGCCGGCTGCAGGTCGGCGTAGATGTAGCTGTCGTCGCGTTTGCGGCGCCCGCTGCGCCAGCGGATGTAGCGGCCGAGCAGGCTGCGCAGGAAGCGCGGCTTGGCACGCATTTTCCGCTGCCATTCGGGATCGCGCACCTTGGCGCGATAGGCCTGGTAGGCCAGGTCGTCGAGGCACAGGGCATCGCCATGGGAGAGCACGAACGACCATTCGGGGAGCGTCAGGTCGTAAGGGTCGGGCAGCAGCTTGGCGCCGGCAGCCTGGGCAAACTGGTCGCCCAGCGCGAAATCGCGGTTGCCGTGCATGATGAAAATCTTCAAGCCGGCTTCGCTGGCGGCGCGCAGCGCGGCGGTGATCTGGTTGTGGTAGGGGTCGTCGATGTCGTCGCCAACCCAGACTTCGAACAGATCGCCAAGGATGTACAGGGCCTCGGCCTGGCGGGCGCGGCCCGACAAAAAGCGGAGGAACAAAGCAGTCGCCCCGGGTGACCGGGGCGACAGGTGCAGATCGGAGACGAAGAGGATCAAACGATCTCGGCCTTCTCGATGATCACGTCTTCCTTCGGCACATCCTGATGGAAGCCCTTGTTGCCGGTGGCGACGGCGCGAATCTTGTCGACCACGTCCATGCCTTCGGTCACTTCGCCGAATACGCAGTAGCCCCAGCCCTGGCCGGACGGCGACTTGAAGTCGAGGAAGTCGTTATCGACGACGTTGATGAAGAACTGGGCGGTGGCCGAGTGCGGATCGTTGGTACGGGCCATGGCGATGCTGCCGCGCTTGTTCTTGAGGCCGTTGGCGGCTTCGTTCTCGATCGGGGCGCGGGTTTCCTTTTGGTTCATGCCCGGCTCCATGCCGCCGCCCTGGATCATGAAATTCTTGATGACGCGATGGAAGACGGTGTTGTCGTAATGGCCGGCTTCGACGTAGGAAACGAAGTTGGCGACCGTCTTCGGCGCCTTTTCGGCGTCCAGCTTGAGGGTGATCGAACCGTGGTTGGTGGTCAGTTTGACTTGGGACATGGTGGATGAGCCTTACTTTTCAGAGATGATCTTGACGTTCTGGATGACGACCGGGGTGGTCGGCACGTTTTCGTAATAGCCGGCGTTGCCGGTCGGTACCTTGGCGATCTTGTCGACGACGTCCATACCCTGCGTGACCTTGCCGAAAACGGCATAGCCCCAGGTGCGTCCGTCGGCTGGCGAACGGTGGTTCAGGAAATCGTTGTTCTTGAGGTTGACGAAGAATTGCACCCGCGCCGAGTGCGGGTCTTGCGTGCGCGCCATGGCGACGGTGCCGCGGTCGTTGCTCAGGCCGTTGTTGGCTTCGTTTTGCAGGGCCGGCGTGCGGGTCTTCTTTTCTTCCATCGAGGAGTTGAAGCCGCCGCCCTGGATCATGAAGCCGTCGATGACGCGGTGGAATACGGTGGCCTCGTAGAAGCCGTGCTTGGCGTTATAGAGGAACATTTCCACGGTCTTCGGCGCTTTCTCGGGAAACAGCTCCAGCGTGAACTTGCCCAGATTGGTGGTCATTTCGACGGTCGGGTTGGCCCAGGCGAGTGCCGAGGCCAGCAGGCCGGCGGCGAGCAGAGAGGCTTTCTTCAACATCAGGCGCTTCCTTCGTAAATGATTTTCCACTTGCCGTCTTCGCGCAACCAGTACTGGCGCTTCTTCATCTGGTTGTCGAGGTTGTTGCTGCGATAGTCCTGGTCGAAGGTGACGACGGCGACTTCTTCCTTGCCCGGGTTGCGGAACACGGAGAGATTGCTGACCTTGACCTTGATCCATTCCTTGCCGGCGTTGACCTGCTTCTTCTGGTTCGAGAATTCGTCGAAATTCTGGTCGCCCGACTTGAAACGCTTCGAGTAATGGCTCAGATAGCGGCCGGTGTCGCGGCTTTCCCAGTCGGCACGCCAGGCGTCGATGGTCTTGTTCAGTTCGCTGCGTTCGCGGTTCCAGTCATCTACCGACAGCCACTCGACAGAATCGCTGATGATCACCGGCGTCAGGCCGACCTGCAGATTGGGCGCGACGAGGTTGAGATCCTGATTGGTCAGGACGACGCAGCCGTCGGAGGCGCGCGGCGGGCGGGCGAAGGTGTCGGATGGCGTGCCGTGCAGCCAGATGCCGCTGCCGCTGCGCCCTTGGCGCTTGTCCCATTCGTTCGGGTAATTGATCGGATAGGCGCCGCTACCGTAGAGGTCGGCCAGTTTCTGCTTAGGCAGGTTAGCGGTGACGTGATAGACGCCGATGGGTGTTTTCTTGTCGCCTTCGGCCTGCTTCTCGGCGCCCAGCTTGCCCTGAGTGACGTAGTAATCGGCGACCAGACGCGGGCGACCGCCGTTCTTGCGGTCGTTTTCGTAGAGGTAGAGGCGCGAGCGCTTGGTGTCCACGACGATGGCGTGGCGCTGGCTTTGCTCCATCTGCAGCAGGTAGCGCGGTACGAAGTCAGCCGGCGGCTTTTCGCGGTAGGCCTTGAGGCGGACCAGGGCCTCGGCGCGCAGGTCGGCGACCTTGTCGGCCGGCGCATCGCTGAGCGCGCCGAAGGTCTGGATCGGTTGCGCCTTGGCCAGCAGCAGGTCACCCTTGATCAGGTTGGCGAGGCGGTAGTTCGGGTGCTGGCGCAGCAGCGCTTCGGTGAGCTGCAGGGCATTGCCGAGGCGGTTGGCTTCGATTTCGGCAAAGATGCGGGCCAGCGTTTCCTCGGGGCCGGCATCGGAAACGACCGAGGCGAACGGCGAGGTGGTGTTCAGTACATCGGTCGCATTGCGCGCCAGCGAGTTTGTGGCAGCTGGCGTATTGCCGGTCAGCCTGGCGTCTCCCGGCTTGTCGGACAGCTTGGCCACGGCTCCCGCTGTGACGGTTGCTGCCAGGGTCAGCAGGACATAGCGAAGCTTGATTCTCACCGGGCGATTTCTTCCTTGATCAGCCACTTGCTACCGGCGCGGACGAACACCAGGGTCTTGGTCGTCGAGCTCGACAGGCCGGTGGCTTTGTAGTGCTGGCGGAACTTGGCAGTAGCCTTGTCGCCGTTGATGGTGATCTGCGGTGTGTCGACGGAGACGGAAATCTTGCCGCCCTTGCCGGCGATGCGCTGCTCGCGTTCCTGCTCCCATGCCTTGCGGCTCATGCCCTTGGGGGTGTCGAAGTCGCTGGCGTAGGCGCCGAGGTAGGCCTTCATGTCCTTGCGCGACCAGGCGTCGGCCCAGGCATTGACGGCTTTCGCCACGTCTTCGCTGCCGTTGGGGGCTGCTGCAGCCGGCTTGCTGGGTGCCGGGGCTACTGCGACCGGCGTGGGAGCGGGGGCTGGAGCGGCGGTCGAGGCGGCGGCGCCCGCAGTGGAGGCAACCACCGTTGCCGTGGTCGAGGGCGTCGGTTTTGCAGCGACAGGTGCCGGCTGCGGAGCCGGTGCCGCGGCGACGGGGGCCGGTTGCGGCTTGACGTTGCCCTTGCCCGAGGTGGAAATCAGGTCGCGGATCAGGGCCAGCTTGTTCTGGGTGGCCGAGTTGGAGTTGTCCAGCTGGAGGGCCTTGTCGTAGGCCTGGCTGGCCAGCTTGGCATAGACGTCGCCGAGGTTCTCGTAGGCGATGGCGTAGGACGGGTGAGTCCTTATGGCCATTTCCAGCGCCGTGCGGGCTTTGTCGTACTGCTTCTGCTGGGCGTAGAGCACGGCCAGGTTGTTGTAGGGCTCCGGCAGCTCCGGGTAGTCCTCGGAGAGCTTGGTGAACACGGCGATGGCGTCGGCCGGCTTGTTCATCTCGGTATAGATCAGACCCTTCAGGAAGCGGCCTTGGGCATCCTTGGGGCGGCTGCTCAGGTAGGCATCGACCTTTTCCATGGCCTGCGGATACTGGCCCTGCTTGATCAAGCGCTGGACTTCCGGCAGGTTGTCGGCGAAGACGGGGGCGGCAAAGCCGATGGCCAGTCCGATTGCCAGTGCGCGCAAGGTCTTGAGTTGCCTGAAACGGGGCTGGAGCAGGGAGATCGAGGTCATCGCTATGCTATACTTTTCGAGGTTATACAATCCTTTGATTCTACCAAAAACGCCGGTGAATCCATAGTTTTGAGCATCCCGGCGTACCCCGGAAACGTCCCTGCATGCTAAAGATCTACAATTCGCTGAAGCGCGAAAAACAAGTATTTACCCCCATCGAAGCGAACAAGGTCCGCATGTACGTTTGCGGCATGACGGTGTATGACTATTGCCACCTCGGCCACGCCCGCGTGATGGTGGTTTTCGACATGGTTTACCGCTGGCTGAAGGCTTCCGGTTACGACGTAACCTATGTGCGCAATATCACCGATATTGACGACAAGATCATCAAGCGCGCCATCGAAAATGGCGAAACGATCCAGCAACTGACCGATCGCTTCATCGCCTACATGCACGAGGATGCGGATGCGCTGGGTGTGTTGCGACCGAACCACGAGCCACGGGCGACCGAATACGTGCCGGAAATGCAGGAAATCATCCGCAAACTGGAAGGCAACGGCCTGGCCTACCAGGCGACGGATGGCGACGTGAACTACGCGGTCCGCAAGTTCCCGGGCTACGGCAAGCTGTCAGGCAAGTCGCTCGACGATCTGCGCGCCGGCGAGCGTGTCGAGGTCGATTCGGCCAAGCAGGATCCGCTCGATTTCGTTCTGTGGAAGCACGCCAAGCCGGGTGAGCCGGCCTGGGCGTCGCCGTGGGGCGATGGGCGTCCCGGCTGGCATATCGAATGTTCGGCGATGAGTTCCTCGCTGCTCGGCAATCATTTCGACATCCACGGCGGCGGGCAGGATCTGCAGTTCCCGCACCACGAAAACGAGATTGCCCAGTCAGAGGGCGCCAACTGCTGCAGCTACGTCAACTACTGGATGCACAACGGCTTCGTGCGCGTCGACAACGAGAAGATGTCGAAGTCGCTGGGCAACTTCTTCACGATCCGTACGGTACTCGAACAGTTCGACGCCGAAGTGGTTCGCTTCTTCATCCTGCGCGCCCACTATCGTAGCCCGCTGAATTATTCCGACGCCCATCTGGAAGATGCCAAGCGCAGTCTCGACAGCTTGTATTTCACGTTGCGCGACGTGCCGGCTGCCCCCGTTGCGATTGACTGGAAGAACGATTTTGCAGCCCGTTTTGCCGCAGCGCTGAACGAAGATTTCGATTCACACGGTGCGATTTCGGTGTTGTTCGAGCTGGCGGCCGAAGCCAATCGCCAGAAGAGCACCGAATTGTCAGGCTTGCTCAAGGCACTGGGCGGCCTGATCGGCCTGCTCGAACGCGAACCGATGGCCTATCTGCAAGGCGGAGCCGGGGCCGGTGGGCTGGATGAGACGGCCATTGGCCAGTTGATCGAAGCCCGCGCGGCGGCCAAGAAGGGCCGTGATTTCGCCGAAGCCGACCGCATTCGCGATGAGTTGAAGGCGGCTGGTATCGTGCTTGACGACAGCCCGCAGGGAACCACCTGGCGGCGTGCCTGAACGAAAAAAAGCCCGTCGGAAGACGGGCTTTTTTGGGGCTTGGCGTCTTACTTGATGACCTTGCCGCCCGAGCCGACCACGGTTAGTTCGACGAATCGCGACCCCAGGCGGCTGTTGGGGCCGTAGCTCACCTTGAAGCCGCCGAGGTCGAAGTTCTGCAGGCCTTCCAGGGCGCTGACCAGCTTGTCGCGGGTGACATCCTTGCCCATCTTCCTGATTCCCTCGGCGACCAGGCGGGCGGTGATATAGCCTTCGAGGCCGTAATACGAAAACTTCTCTTTCTGTTTGCCCAGCAGCTTCTGGTACTCGCGGACGACGCCGATGGTGTCGTTCCACGGGTAGGGAACGACCTGCGAGATGCCGATACCGCGTGCTTCGTTGCCGAGTTCCTGAGCCAGCACTTCGCCGCCGACCGGCGACAGGGTCAGGAACATCGGGAATTGGCCCTGCTGTTTCATGGCCTTGACGAAAGCTGCGGTCGGTTTGTAGAGCGTCACCATGACCACTGCCTGCGGATTGGATTTGCTGATGGCCTCGGTCGCCTTGGATACGTCGAGCGAATTGCGTTCGACGGTGCCGACAGCGACCGGCGTGAGATTGGCGCGCTTCAAGGCGTTGCTGACGCCCTCCAGGCCGGATTTGCCGAAACCGTCGTTCTGGTAGAACACGGCGATGTTTTTCAGGCCCAGGGAGAGGATCTGGTCGACGATTGCCTCGGCTTCATCGGCATAGCTGGCCCGGATGTTGAACATGTAGCGGCTGTTCGGGTTGGTCGATACCGGTTCGCGCAGACTTCCTGCGCCGGAAATTGTCCCGATCAGCGGCACCTTGGCGGGGCCGAAGACCTTGTTCATGGCTTCGGTGGTCGGTGTGGAGCCGTAGTAGCCCATCAGCGCAAAGACGCGCTTGTCCTGGATCAGCGTCTTGGTATTGGCGAGCGTGCGCTCGGTTTCATAGCCGTCGTCGATGGTGATCAGTTCGATCCTGCGGCCATTGATCCCGCCGCTTTTGTTGAGCTGGTCGAAATAGGCGGTGATCGCCTCGCGCATCTGCATGCCGTAGACCCCATTGGGGCCGGTGAAGGGGGAGGACATGCCGAGCGTGATGCTGGAGTCGGTCACGCCGTCTTCGGCGTGGGTCTGGGTCATGCCCAGTGCCAGCAGGCAGGCGAGCAGTGCATTGCGTAGTGCTTTCATGGTCTCCGTGGCTTTCCGCAATAGAACAATTTTGAGCATCCCGGAGAATGGTCCCGATAGCTGACATTTTGCTTACAGTGTAACGGGGGGAGGCTGGCGACGACCGGTCGTCAAGGCAAACGGGCCGACATCTCGCGATGTCGGCCCGTCTGTATGTGCAGGAGGACCTATTTCATCAGCTTGCCGCCGGCACCTATGACGGTCAGTTGAACGAACTGGGAACCGGCCCTGCTGTTCGGCCCGAAGGCGACCCGGTAGCCGCCGAAATCCTGGTTCATGCTCTCGAGCGCAGATACCAGTTTCTCGCGCGAAAGGTCTTTGCCGCCTGCCTTGCGCAGGGCGTCGACGGCGATTTTGGCGATGATGAAGCCTTCCATGCTGGTGTATGAGTAAGGCTTCTGCTTGCTGATAAACTGCTGGTATTCCTTGACGATGGCGAGCGTATCGTTCCAGGGGTAGGGCATGACTTGCGAGATACCGATGCCACGCGCCTGGTTGCCCAGTTCCTGCGTCAGTTGTTCGGCGCTGACGGGCGACAGGGTCATGATCATCGGGCTCTGGTTGGCCTTGCGGAGGGCCTTGATCATGGCAGCGGTCGGCTTGTGCAGGGTGACCATGACCACGGCTTGCGGATTGACCTTGGCAATGGCCTCCAGCGCCTTGCCGATATCCTCCGAATTACGTTCGACGCTTCCGGTGGCGGAAGGGGTGAGCTTGTATTTTTTCAGTGCGTTGGTCAGCCCTTCGAGGCCGGCTTTGCCAAAACCGTCGTTCTGGTAGAACACGGCAATGTTCTTGAGGCCCAGCGTGGCGAGTTGGGTACCGATGGTTTCCGCTTCGTCGGCATAGCTGGCCCGCTGGCTGAACATGTAGCGATTGTTCGGGTTGCTTGCCGGCGGTTGGCGCAGCGACATGGCCCCCGATATGCCTCCGATCATCGGGACTTTGGCTGGGCCGAAAACCTTGTTCATGGCTTCGGTCATGGCGGTTGATCCGTAATAACCGAGCAAGGCAAAGACCTTGTTGGTCTCGATGAGTATCCGGGTATTCGCCACTGCTTTTTCCGGATCGTAGCCGTCATCCATAACGGTCAGCTGGAGTTTTCGACCGTTGATCCCGCCATTTTTGTTGATCTGGTCGAAATAAGCGGAAATGACCTTCTGCAGTTCCTGCCCTTGGGCGCTGGCTGGGCCGGTCAGCGGCACCGACATGCCTAGTGATATCGCAGTCTCGGTGACTCCGGTTTCGGCAAGAGAAACTTGGAACGTGCTCATGACGATCAGGCAGGCTGACAGGATGTGGCGAATCGCTTTCATGGAGTTCTCGCTATCGATGCCGTAATAATCTTTTCATTATATGGCTGGAAAAGCTTGTCGTTACGGAGAAAGCGGGGCAAATGGGGGCTTCTGGCCGCCAACGTTGCGTTTTCGGAACGATCGGTTTGTTTGGAGCGGCGACAAAAAAGCGACCCGGGATTGCTCGCGGGTCGCTTTGCGGGATTGGCACCAGAGGCGTTGGTGTTTAGTCGCCGAAAAATTCCTTCACCTTGTCCATCCACGACTTGGAGCGGGGATTGTGCTTGGCGCTGTTGTCCTTGCTCGACTCTTCCAGTTCGCGCAACAGTTCCTTCTGGCGGTCGGTCAGACTCACCGGTGTCTCGACCACGACGTGGCACATCAGATCGCCATGGGTGTGGCTGCGCACGCCTTTGATGCCCTTGCCACGTAGGCGGAAGACGCGTCCGGACTGGGTTTCCGGCGGGATCTTGATGGCCGCGGCGCCGTCCAGGGTCGGGATTTCGATCTCGCCACCCAGCGCTGCGGTGGTAAAGGAGATCGGCATTTCGCAATGCAGGTCATTGTGGTCGCGCTGGAAGACGGCATGCTGCTTGAGGTGAATCTGCACGTACAGGTCGCCCGGTGGGCCGCCATTGACGCCGTGTTCGCCTTCGCCGGCCAGCCGGATGCGATCGCCCTCATCAACCCCTGCCGGAATCTTCACTGCCAGCGTCTTGTGTTGCTTGACGCGACCCGCGCCGCCGCAGGGCTTGCAGGGATCGGAAATGAAGCGGCCGGTGCCGTGGCACTTGTGGCAGGTCTGCTGGATGGAGAAGAAGCCCTGCTGCAGGCGCACCTGGCCGGAACCGTTACAGGTCGGGCAGGTCTTGGGCTGGGTGCCGGCCTTGGCGCCGGAGCCGTGGCAGACCTCGCATTCTTCCATGGTCGGAATGCGAATCTTGGTCTCCGTGCCGTGAGCGGCCTGTTCCAGCGTGATTTCGAGGTTGTAACGGAGATCGGCGCCGCGGTAGATGTTGGAGCGGCCACCGCCACCTCCGCCGCCGCCGCGGCCACCGAAAATCTCGTCGAAAATGCCGCCGAAGGCATCGGCAAATCCGCCACCACCGCCGCCCATGCCGGCTTGCGGGTCGACGCCGGCGTGGCCGTATTGGTCGTAGGCGGCCCGCTTCTGTCCATCGGACAGGATTTCGTAGGCTTCCTTGGCTTCCTTGAACTTTTCTTCGGCCGACGGGTTATCCGGATTGCGGTCCGGATGATATTTCATGGCCAGCTTGCGGTAGGCCTTCTTGATCTCGTCATCGCTGGCGTCGCGATTGACACCGAGGATTTCGTAAAAATCACGTTTTGACATAACAGTTCCCGACTGATGCTGCGGAAAGGCCGGATCAAGCGGCGCGTATGCGTCCGCTTCGATCCGGCCACTTAGAACGGCGCGTTAGCGTCCGTTTTAAGCTTTCTTGTCCTTGTTCACTTCCGTGAATTCGGCATCGACGACGTCGCCTTCGACGGTCTTTTCCTTCGGCTGCTCGCCACCCGCCGCGCCGGCTCCGGCGGCACCGGCTTCGGCCTGCTGCTGAGCGTACATCTTTTCACCCAGCTTCTGGGCAGCGGTGGAAAGGGCTTCGGTCTTGGCGGTGATGACTTCCTTGTCGCCGTCGCGCAGGACTTCCTCGACATCCTTGATGGCCTTCTCGATGGCTTCCTTCTCGGCTGCGTCGAGCTTGTCGCCGTATTCGGTCAGCGACTTCTTGACCATGTGCACCATGCCGTCGGCCTGGTTGCGGGCATCGGCCAGCTCGTGCGCCTTCTTGTCTTCCTCGGCGTGCAGCTCGGCATCCTTCACCATGCGTTGAATTTCTTCTTCGCTCAGGCCGGAGTTGGCCTTGATGGTGATCTTGTTTTCCTTGCCGGTGGCCTTGTCCTTGGCGGTGACGTGCATTATGCCGTTGGCGTCGATGTCGAAGGTGACTTCGATCTGCGGTGCGCCACGCGGGGCCGGCGGGATGCCTTCCAGGTTGAACTGGCCGAGGCTCTTGTTGCCGGAGGCCACTTCGCGCTCGCCTTGCAGCACGTGGATGGTCACGGCGGACTGGTTGTCGTCGGCGGTCGAGAAGACCTGCGAGGCCTTGGTCGGAATCGTGGTGTTCTTCTGGATCAGCTTGGTCATGATGCCGCCCAGGGTTTCGATACCCAGCGACAGCGGGGTGACGTCGAGCAGCAGCACGTCCTTGACTTCGCCCTGCAGTACGCCGCCCTGGATGGCGGCGCCGACGGCGACGGCTTCATCCGGGTTGACGTCCTTGCGCGGCTCCTTGCCGAACACTTCCTTGACCTTCTCCTGCACCTTCGGCATGCGCGACTGGCCGCCGACCAGGATCACGTCGTCGATGTCGCCGATCTTGCAGCCGGCATCCTTCAGCGCGGTCAGGCAGGGGGCGACGGTGCGCTCGATCAGTTCGTCGACCAGCGACTCGAACTTGGCGCGGGTGATCTTCAGCGCCAGGTGCTTCGGACCGGAGGCGTCGGCGGTGATGTAGGGCAGGTTGATTTCGGTCTGCTGGCTGGAGGACAGCTCGATCTTGGCCTTTTCGGCGGCTTCCTTCAGGCGTTGCAGGGCGAGCACGTCCTTCTTCAGGTCGGTGCCGGATTCCTTCTTGAATTCGTCGATGATGTAGTCGATCAGGCGCTGGTCGAAGTCTTCGCCACCGAGGAAGGTGTCGCCGTTGGTGGCCAGCACTTCGAACTGCTTTTCGCCATCGACGTCGGCGATTTCGATGATGGAGATGTCGAAGGTGCCGCCGCCGAGGTCATAGACGGCGATCTTCTTGTCCTTGCCGGCGACCTTGTCCATGCCGAAGGCGAGGGCAGCAGCGGTCGGCTCGTTGATGATGCGCTTGACTTCCAGACCGGCGATGCGGCCGGCGTCCTTGGTCGCCTGGCGCTGGCTGTCGTTGAAGTAGGCCGGCACGGTGATGACGGCTTCGGTGACTTCCTCGCCGAGGTAGTCTTCGGCGGTCTTCTTCATCTTGCGCAGCACTTCGGCGGAGACCTGCGGCGGCGCGATCTTCTTGTCGCGCGCTTCGACCCAGGCATCACCGTTGTCGGCCTTGACGATCTTGAAGGGCATCAGGGCGATGTCCTTCTGGACTTCCTTTTCTTCGAAGCGGCGGCCGATCAGGCGCTTGACGGCGTACAGGGTGTTCTTCGGGTTGGTGACGGCCTGACGCTTGGCCGGGGCGCCGCACAGGATTTCGCCATCCTCGGTGTAGCCGATGATGGACGGCGTGGTGCGTGCGCCTTCCGCGTTTTCGATGACCTTCGGCTGGCCGCCTTCCATGATGGCGACGCAGGAGTTGGTGGTGCCGAGGTCGATACCGATGATCTTGCCCATGATGTTTTTCCTAAAGATGAATTGCTGATGTTCGTGAATTGGGGGTTATCCCCCGTATTTCAAGTGATTTATTTGCCCTTGGCGACCATGACCAGGGCCGGGCGCAATACGCGGTCGGCGATCGTGTAGCCCTTCTGCAGTACAGTGACCACCGTGTTCGCTTCCTGCTCGGAGTCGACCATGCCGATCGCCTGATGCTTGTGCGGATCGAACTTCTCGCCGACCGGATTGACTTCGTTCAGCGCATTTTTCTCGAAGGCGGAGATCAGCTGCTTCAGCGTTAGCTCGACGCCGGATTTGAAGCTCTCGACGGTTTGTTCCTGCACGGCCAGCGCGGCTTCGAGACTGTCCTTGACGGCCAGCAGCTCGCCGGCAAACTTCTCGACGGCGAACTTGTGGGCTTTCGAGATGTCTTCCTGAGCACGACGGCGGATATTTTCGCCTTCCGCCTTGGCTCGCAGCCAGGCGTCGTAGTGTTCGGCAGCCTTCAGTTCAAGCGCCTTGAACTGCTCCTCGACGCTGGGAATGATATCGACGTTTTCGACGGGTGCCGCTTCGGCGGCAACGGCTTGCTCGGCGGCGGGTTCGTTGCCCAGCATGGCTTCCTGGGTGTTTTCGGGGTTGGACATACAGGTTTCTCCAAAAAATCTTTCCGTTATCTGGAGGCGCTTTCCCGGGTTTCAAGCCCCCGGTACTAAATTTCTTTACAGTTGAAACTGTCTCGAGGCCGATACGAGCGTGCTACGATCATTCCCTGTGTTTTTCGCAGATATCGAGAATGGAAACAATCGGCAAGTACCGCGTGATACGGGAGTTAGGCAAGGGAGCGACCGCAACGGTCTATCTCTGCGACGATCCCGACCTCGGTCGTCAGGTTGCCGTCAAGGTGATTCAGTTCGGGAAGGAGGCCGGCGCCATATCGCGTCGGATGCGCAAGCTCTTCCAGAATGAGGGCATGGTTTCGAAGCGCCTGAACCACCCGAATATCGTCCAGGTTCATGAGGCGGTGGTTCAATCGGACTACGCCTACCTTGCGATGGAATACGTCGACGGCTTTTCGCTGGAGGAGCACACGCGGATCGATAAATTGCTGCCCATGCACCGGGTCATCGGCATCATCTTCAAGTGCTGCATGGCACTCGATGCCGCTTACCGCCAGGGTATCA
>CAMKYP010000026.1 GCA_946477505.1 uncultured Dechloromonas sp.
GACCGGCATACGCTGGGCAGCGGCGCCAAGCAATACGGAAAAGCTGCTGGCCCCCGAACCCATCGCACAGAACAGGCCGAGCGACACGGCCAGGCCGAAGCCGGTGCCCATGTACGGCGTCAGCGCACAACCGACGGCCAGCATCACGATGCCGGCGATCAGCACGACACGCGGCCCGTGGCGGTCGGCAACGGCACCGGCCAGCGGCTGGATGGCGCCCCAGGTGAACTGCCCGATGGCCAGCGCGAAACTGATGGTGGCGATGCCCAGTCCGGTCGTGTCGTTGAGCGGCGCGACGAACAAGCCCTGCGATTGGCGGATGCCCATCGAGATCATCATGATCCCGGCAGCCGCCAGCGCGGTGATGAGAATGTCGGGACGGTTCAGTGCGCGAAACATGGTGTGATGCCTGTTGGTTGCCAGCACGAACTATAGTCGCCAAATCGGTGACCAAATAGCTCATAATCGGCACCATATCGTCAACGGAAAATTGACAGATGAACTGGCTCAGCAGTTGGGAAAGTTTTGTCCGGGTAGTCGAAACCGGCAATATGGCGGGCGCTGCCCGCCGTCTGGATTGCACGCGCGCCCAGATCAGCAAGCAGATCGCCGAACTGGAGCGCAATTTCGGCGTCCGGCTGTTCGAACGCTCGACCCGCAAGCTGGCCCTGACACCTTCCGGCGAGGTCTTCTACCAGCATGCGTTGCGCGCCCTGGATGCCGTGGTCAGTACTGAAATCGCCGTGCGCAACCTCGGCGACACGCCCTGCGGCCTGCTGCGCATCAGCGCCTCGCTCGCCTTCGGCCGCCTGTACATCGCCCCGCTGCTGCCGCGTATCACGACACAGTACCCGGAACTGGAATGCGAGCTGGTTCTTTCCGACCAACTGCTCGATCTGTTCGACAACAACATCGATCTCGCGCTGCGCCATACCAAGGCGCCACCCGAAGATGCCGTTGCCCGCCGTCTGTTTTCCATCGAGCGCGTCATTTGCGCCACACCGGACTATCTGGCGACGCACGGCAGGCCGCAGCATCCGGGCGACCTGGCCTGGCATGCCTGTTTTGGCTACCTGCAGGCCGAAACCAGCAGTACGCTCGAACTGCTGGGAGGTAACGGCGAACGGACCAGCGTACCGATCTCCAGCCGCTTTCGTTTCAACAACCTGGACTGCATCTTCGGCGCCGTCATGGCCGGGCATGGCCTGGCCATCCTGCCCACCTACATGGCCGGCCCTGAAATCCGGCGCGGCAATCTGGAAACCGTGCTTGACGACTACGAGCCCCTGACCGGTCTCGGCCGCGATCTTTACGCCTGCTACACCCCGAGCCGGGTACGCCTGCCGAAGGTCCGCGTTTTCCTGGAGGAACTGGAGCGCGAATTCTCCCCGGTGCCGCCCTGGGGAAACCTCAGGTCGGCAGATCGACCCCCTTGAGCTTACGGTACATGTCGACCGCGTAGGAATCGGTCATCCCGGCGACGAAATCGGCAACCTGCAGGAGCCGGATGTACGGATCGGGATCCGGCTCGCCGTTGTGGCCAAGGAATTGGAGCGGCAGCAGTTTCATCAGCATGCGTTCGCGCGTCGTGAAACGTGTGCCCTGCACCCCGGCCCTGGCTTCGACGGCGTTGGTGAATAACCCGAGCAAGGCACCCAACACCTCGAAACCGGCGGTTTCGATCTCCAGTGCCGGACGCGCGGTATAGATGGTTTCCTTGGCAAGCTTGAGAACGGCCTGCAAGGGACGGGCAATCGGCGAGCTCTCCAGCAGTTCGTCATCGAATTCGCCGCTCAGGATCGCCGACTCATTGGCGAGAAAAACCGCTGCAGCGCCATTGATCAGGCAACCGATGGCCTTGGCGCGCAGGTACTCCAAGCGCTCCTTGGGATCATGCAGGTGGGCCAGGCGGCCGCCATTGACCGCGCTGCCCGCCAGATCGCCGAGCAGGCATTCGGCATCCTTGTACGGCACGAAGCCAAGGCGTGCCGCATCCTCGAGGTCGACAATCAGGTAACAGGTGTCATCCGCCACCTCGACCAGCGAGGCCAGCGGATGGCGGCGCCAGGCCTGGCCCGGAATGCGTTCGACCATACCGGTCGCGCGCGCCACTTGGGCGAAATTGTCCGCATCCTGCTGGAAGAATCCGAATTTCTTGCTGCTCTTGCCGTCCAGTGCGCAGTCGATATGGGAGGGGCGCGGATACTTGGTGAACGTGGCAAGCACCGCGCTGGTCAGCTGCAGCCCCCCGGGATTGGCCGGGCTTTGCAGGCGGCTGACGATACGGAAACCCTGGGCGTTGCCTTCGTAGCGCTCGAAATCGGCCCGCTGTGCCGGTGTGAAGGCATGGCGTTCAAGCAGACCGGAGTTACGGAACCACTCGCGAATGGCATCTTCGCCGGCGTGGCCGAAAGGCGGATTGCCGATGTCGTGGGCCAGACAGGCCGCCGCGACGATGGCGCCGAAATCGCCGGATTCCACATCCTTCAGACCGTGCCGGGCGATGATTTCGCGACCGATCACCGCGCCCAGCGAGCGGCCGACGCAACTCGCCTCCAGGCTGTGTGTCAGGCGGGTGCGGACGTAATCGCTCTTGGAGAGCGGGAAAACCTGCGTCTTGTCCTTCAGGCGACGAAACGCCGAGGTAAAGACGATGCGGTCGTAATCCTGCTGAAAGGCGGTTCGCTCGGCTGATCCCGGCGCTTTGCCAGCACCGAGACGTTCGCTCGACAGCAGTTTTTCCCAGATTTTTCGTTGGCCCATGCGCTTCGGATTGTCGGATGCAATGGGCTGCGAGTTTACTCCGCTTCGAGCAATGCCCGCACGTGATCTGGCAAGGGAACCGATTTACCGTTCTGGGTATTCATCCACACCACCTTGGCGGCGCCTTCGGCATAGACCCTGTCGTCGCCCTCGATACGCATCTCGACGTAAGTCTGGCAGCTGGATCGGCCGATGGCACCGACATAGGTCCGCACCTCGACGGTGCCCGGGTAGTTCATCGGGATCAGGAAGGTGCAACTGGCGTTGATGATCACCGGGCCGTCGCCGCCGGGACGAACCTGTATCTTCATGTCCTCGACCCACTCGACCCGCGCCTGTTCCATGTAGCGAAAATAGACGGTGTTGTTGACGTGTCCATAGGCATCCATGTCACCCCAGCGGATGGGCATACGGGTGACATGAATCAGCTTTTTCTTGTGTTCCATGAGTACGAATACTAGAGTGGGGTTGATCAAAAATTTTCCATACTGTACCGTATTGAAAATAAGCTCACAATAATTCGCTCAAGGAGACATCATGGAACGCGAATCCATGGAATTCGACGTCGTCATCGTTGGCGGCGGCCCGGCCGGCCTGGCCTCAGCGATTCGACTCAAGCAACTGGCGGCGGAAAAAGGCAAGGACATCAGTGTCTGCCTGATCGAGAAAGGTGCCGAGATCGGCGCCCACATCCTGTCCGGCGCCGTCATGGACCCACGCGCCCTGAGCGAACTGCTGCCCAACTGGAAGGAAGACGGCGCCCCGCTCAACGCCCCGGTGTCCGAAGACCGTTTCTTCATCCTCTCCGAAACCGGCGCCACCCAGGTGCCGAACAGCGTCTTGCCCGGCTGCTTCCACAACGAAGGAAATTACGTCATCTCGCTCGGCAACGTCTGCCGCTGGCTGGGCGAACAGGCCGAGGCGCTGGGTGTCGAGATCTACCCCGGGTTTGCCGGGGCCGAAGTGCTGTTCGACGCGCAAGGCGCAGTCAAGGGGGTCGCCACCGGCGACATGGGGCGCCTGCACGATGGCTCGGAGGGCCCGAATTTCCAGATGGGGATGGCCCTGCTCGGCAAATACACCTTCTTCGCCGAGGGTTGTCGCGGCCATCTCGGCAAGCAACTGATCGAGAAATTCGATCTGAACCGCGACGCCGATCCGCAAACCTACGGTATCGGCCTCAAGGAGTTGTGGGAAATCCAGCCTGAAAAACACCAGCTCGGCCTGGTCGTTCATAGCGGCGGCTGGCCGATGCAGCCCGATACCTACGGCGGCGGCTTCCTCTACCACCTGGAGAACAACCAGGTCGCCGTCGGCTTCGTGGTCGGCCTCGGCTACGAGAATCCGCACCTCTCGCCCTACGAGGAATTCCAGCGCTACAAGACGCACCCGGAGATTCGCAAGTTCCTCGAAGGGGGCAAGCGCATCGCCTACGGTGCCCGTGCCCTAGTGGCTGGCGGCCTGCAGTCGCTGCCCAAACTAACCTTCCCGGGCGGCGTCCTGATCGGCGACGACGCCGGTTTCCTCAACGCGGCGCGCATCAAGGGCTCGCATTGCGCCATCAAGACCGGCGCCCTGGCCGCCGAAGCCTGCTTTGACGCGCTCGCCGCCGAACGCCAGAACGACGAGCTGACCGCCTATCCAGAGGCATTTAAAAACAGCTGGTTATACGATGAACTTCACAAATCACGTAACTTCAAGCCCTGGATGGCCAAAGGCCTGAAACTGGGTTCCCTGATGTTCGGTATCGACCAGATCGTGTTCGGCGGCAAGGCGCCGTGGACCCTGCGTCACAAGACCCCCGACCACGCCAAACTCAAGCCGGCCAGCGAATGTCCGAAAATCGATTATCCGAAACCGGATGGCGTGATTACCTTCGATCGACTGTCCTCGGTCTTCCTGTCCAGCACCAATCACGAGGAAGACCAGCCCTGCCATTTGCAGTTGAAGGATCCGGCAGTCCCGATCAGCATCAACCTGGCCAAATACGATGCGCCGGAACAGCGTTTTTGCCCGGCCGGCGTCTATGAAATCCTCGGCCAGGAAGAGGGGCAGCCGCGTCTGCAGATCAACGCGCAAAACTGTGTCCACTGCAAGACCTGCGACATCAAGGACCCGACACAGAACATCAACTGGGTCGTGCCGCAAGGCGGCGAAGGTCCTACCTACCCCAACATGTAATCGTCAACCTCCCGACATGCCACGGTTCTCGCCCGTAATGGACGCGAATTGTGGCTTATCGGTTTATAATCCTCGGGCTTAACCCCCCTAGGGAGAACAACACATGGGCTTTCTCGCCGACAAGAAGATTCTGATCACCGGTTTGCTGTCCAAGCATTCCATTGCCTATGGCATCGCCAAGGCCTGCCATCGCGAAGGCGCCCAACTGGCCTTCACCTACCAGAACGAGCGCTTCGAAGACCGTATCAAGAAGTTCGCTGCCGAATTCGGCAGCGACATCACCATTCCGGTCGACGTCAGCAGCGACGAACAAATCGACAACCTGTTCGTCGAACTCGCCAAGCGCTGGGATGGTCTCGACGGCCTGGTGCATTCGATCGCCTACGCTCCGACTGAGGCCATCGAAGGCGACTTCCTGAACGGCATCACCCGCGACGCCTTCCGCATCGCCCACGATATCTCGTCGTACAGCTACGCCGCGCTGGCCAAGGGTGCCCGCCCGATGATGCAAGGCCGCCCGAATGCCTCGATGCTCGCCCTCTCCTATCTGGGCGCCGAGCGCACCATGCCCAACTACAACACCATGGGTCTGGCCAAGGCCAGCCTGGAAGCGGCAACCCGCTACCTCGCCTTCTGCCTCGGCCCCGAAGGTATCCGCGCCAACGCCATTTCCGCCGGCCCGATCAAGACCCTGGCCGCCTCCGGCATCGGCAACTTCGGCAAGCTGCTCGCCTACAACTCGCACAACGCTCCGCTGCGTCGCAACGTGACCATCGACGAAGTCGGCAATGCCGCCGCCTTCATGCTGTCCGACCTGGCCAGCGGCATCACCGGCGAGATCATGTACGTCGACGGCGGCATGAACACCGTCGCACTGGGCAACGCAGACCCGCTGCCGGCCTGATCCACACAGTTCGCACCAAACAAAAAACGCCGATCGATTTGATCGGCGTTTTTTTGCTCCCCGTTTTTGTTGCTAATCTGGGGCTCTTTTATTCGATATCTTATTGAAACGAGCTGTGACCATATGCAATTCCTTGGTTTTAAAGATTACTCCACGGGTGATAGTGTCTTCGTTCCGTACTTCGATACTACCGTTTGGTAATGCCTTGAGGAAAACTTTTTGTTCGACGTTCCTATAAGTACCGTCTGTAGAAAGCTGCCTACTTACCGTATAGCCCCATTCGTCACCAACACAAGCTACGTCATACTCAATCGTCGGTGTTTGACGCTTGTTTTCCTGTTCGTATGAGACCGTAAGTATTCGCGTAGTAGCGTCGACGCTGATAAGCGCGAATCGAATCTTAGGCTCCCCGACTTTGATTGGATATCTGGCTTTAAGCAGCCCCCCAAGATGGGCTACGCGCCCATCAACTTGATGATTATCGGGCGTACTCGACACAGCCAAGCCAGACAATTCCAACGATGTATTTATTGCCTCACACGAAATGGCAACCTTACTGCTACAAAATAGCATGAGCATCACGGGAGTGAATCCAACAACAATCGCCAACCTCCGACCAACCACTCCACAATATGGCGCTCCATTCCCGAATTTCCGCAAATACATGCCATAGCCTCGTCACCTCAATCAAGGCACCAGTTTATTCGAGCGGCATTTTCCGCTCAATCTCGATCTTCCAGCCACAAAAAAGCGGGCCGCAGCCCGCTTCTTGAATTTACCTCGATGGAAGCTTACTTGTCCTTGGCTTCCAGTGCCGCTTGGTTGATTTCGACCTTGTAGCGGGCGCGCAAGGCGGCGAGGTAGAGCTGGATTTCTTCCTTGGCCATCAGGTTGCCCAGTTGCTGGGTCATGCCCTTGCGGGTTGCATCGTCGATCTTGTCGCCAGGAACGACCTTGTTCAGCTTGACCAGCACGTAGCCAGCTCCCGGCAGCTCGACGCCGGTATAGGCCGGTAGCTTGCTGGTTTCGAGGCGGAATACTGCTTGTGCCTCGACCGGCGAAATGGCGCGGTGATCGAGGCGGGAAACGGTCTTGGCTGCGCCCCAGCTCAGCTTGTCTTCCCCCTTGTTGAGCGCGGCGAGGCGTTCGGCGCCCTCCTTGGCGGCCAGCGCCTGGGCTTCCTTGCGCTTGAGCAGGGTCTCGATGCTGGCCTTGACGCCTTCAAATGGCTGCAGGTCGGCCGGCTTGTAATCGACAATGCGGGCGGAAACCAGGGTGTTGGCGGCAACTTCGACGGCTTCGGTGTTGCGCTTATTCTTGACCGAATCGCCTGAGAACAGGGCGGCAAGAATCTTTTCGTTGCCCATCACGCCGTTGGCGGGCGAAGCCTGACGGCCGAGCCAGTCAGTCTGCTTGACCGTCAGCTTGAATTTCTCGGCAACAGGTCCGAGGCTATCGGACTGTTCGTACACCATGTTGCTGAAGGCTTCGGCAGCTTCTGCGAATTTGCGCGAGGCAGCGGTCTTCTTCAGTTCGGCCTCGATCTCGCCGCGGACTTCAGCCAGCGGCTTTTCCTTGGCGGCGTGGATGCCGGTGACCTTGATGATGTGAAAACCGAAGTCTGACTCAACGACGCCGGAGATTTCACCTTCCTTGAGGCCGAAGGCGCTGTCCTCGAAAGACTTGACCATCGTGCCGCGACCGAAGAAGCCCAGATCGCCGCCCTTGGCTGCGGAGCCCGGATCATCGGAATTCTTCTTGGCCAGATCGGCAAAGGCGGCCGGCGTTTTGCGGATTTCGGCCAGCAATTGCTCGGCCTTGGCTTTGGCCTTGTCCTTGCCCAGTTTCTCGGAGGCGACCAGGATGTGGCTGGCGCGGCGCTCCTCGGGTTGCTGGAAGCGATCCTTGCGGCTGTCGTAGGCGGCCTTGATTTCGGCTTCGCTGACACTCAGCTGGGCACCGATGGTTTCCATCGACAGAACAACGTATTCGGCCTTGGCCAGTTCCGGCGTCTGGAACTGCTTGCTGTTCTCGTCGTAAAACTTCTTCGCAGCGTCGTCGGCCAGCTTGACCTTGTCGAGATAGCTATCGACGTTCAGGCGGTATTCGACGATTTCGCGTTTTTCGGTTTGCAGGGCCAGCAGGCGGTCGCTGACGGAGCGAGCGACAACGCCGGACTGACCGAGAGCGCCAGCCAGTTGCTGGACGGTCAGATCCTGGCGCAACTGCGCTTCGAAGCCTTGGGGCGACATGCCCTGCGCCCGTAGTGCGGCTTCGTAGCGCTCGACCGAGAACTTGCCGTCGACCTTGAAGGCCTCGACCGAAGCGACCATCTGGCGAACCGCATCGTCGCTGGCAAACATACGATTCTTGCCGGCCTCGATCAGCAACAGGCGCTGGTTGATCAGGTCGTCGAGAATCGCCTTGCGGGCCTCGGGGTTGTCCAGCATCTTGGGGTCGAATTGCGCGCCAAGCTGGGTGCGCAGGCGCTCCTGCTGCTCGCGCAAGGTTTGCTGGAACTGTTGCTGGGTAATCTTGACATCGCCAATGGCGGCCACGTCGCTACCGGCTCCGGAATTGCGCACGTAGGAATCCACGCCGAAAAAGGCGAACGGCAGAGCGATCAGCGCAAGGAAAACCTGGACGATTCTTTTGTTGTTACGGACTGCGTCGAACATGAGCAGAAAAATCCTTCGGATGCGTTCAGAAAGGCAAAAAGCAGCTTGCCCAAAAAGGACCAATCATACCCCAGTTTGCCCCAGCCCTATTTGATTTGGGCGCCGGAAAACAGGAGTCCGAGGCGTCGCGCGGCATCCTCGATTTGCGGCGTGTGCGGATTGCCGCAATTCAGGCGCAGGCAGTTACGGTACATGCCGCTGGCAGAAAACAGCTCGCCCGGCACATAGGCAAGGTTCTCGGCAACGGCCTGCTCGTACAGTGCCGTCGTATCGATCCCCTCGGGCAACTCGATCCACAGGACGAATCCCCCCTGCGGCCGTGAAATACGGGTGCCAGACGGGAAGTAGCGGGAGACGGCCATACTCATCGCATCGACCTGCGCTTGGTAGCAGCGCCGCAAGGTACGCAGATGGCGCTCGTAGGCACCTGACTCGAGGTATTCGGCCAGCACGCGCTGGGTAATCGGGTTCGTTGCACCGCTGCCGATGGTCTTCTGCAACGCGATGGCCCCCCGACGATGCCCGGCAGCGACATAGCCGACGCGCAAGGACGGCGACAGGCACTTCGAAAACGATGAGCAGAGCATGACGTTGCCACTGCTGTCGAAAGCCTTGATCGGCCACGGACGCTCCTCGACAAGATGCAGGTCGCCGTAGATATCGTCCTCGATGACGGCGACGCCGCGTTCGGCAGTCAGCCTGGCCAATGCACGCTTACGCTCGTCGGGCATCTGAGAACCCAGCGGATTGCTGCCGTTCGCCACCAGCAGGCAGGCGGCAATGCCGCCGTTGCGCGTCGCCAGATCAAGCGCCTCGACCGACATGCCGGTTCGCGGATCGGTCGGAATCTCCAGGGCACGCAAGCCTAGTTTCTCCAGCAGTTGCAGCATCAGGTAGTAAGCCGGCGATTCGACGGCCACCGTGTCGCCTGTCTTGGTGACAGCCCGCAGACAGAGGGCAAGTGCCTCGGTGCACGAATTGGTGATGACGAACTCCTCGGCCGCCAGTGGGCCGCCCCAGGCCAGCGAACGCCTGACCAGTTGCCTGACCAGTACCGGATCGTCCATGTTGATATGGCTGCCGCTGCATAGCAGATCGGGATGGCGGCGCGCCACACCGGCATACAAACGGTGCAGCGCCGCGACCGGCATGAGTTCGGAGGCCGGCAAGGCTGCTGCCAGCGGTGCGACACCGGGGCGGATGCCAGCCTGCATCACACGTACCAGGCGCTGCGAGATATCGACCGCCAGCGGCGTGTCAGGCGTCGTCCGCAGCAAGGGCTCGGCGTGCGCCATCCGGGCGCGCCGGACATAGAAACCGGATTGCGGCCGGGCCTCGATCAACCCCTGGTTTTCGAGCTGCCGCATCGCCTGGACAGCGGTGCTGACCGAGACGCGGCGCTCCCGGGCAAGCCGGCGTACCGAGGGTAGCCGATCACCGTGATTGAGCACGCCGCTGGCCATCATTCTCGCCAACTCATCGGCCAGTTTTTCATATCGCAAAATATCTTCAGGCATGCCGTACCAATACAATGGATTTCAAAACATAGCAGCACAGTTTCAAGTATCCGAAACTGTATTGATCACAATTTAGTTTTATTGTGACTGTATCAGTTATTGCGAGCCGCCTACACTCTTTACAAACAAAATGTGGAGAGCGAGATGAAAATCGAATGGCTGAACAGCGAACTTTTCCTGCGTGAAAACAATCCGCTACGGGTTACCGGGGCGAGCGGCATACGCGTTTTCTGCCTACAGGGTACGGTTTGGATCACGACAACCGGCCAGAGTGAAGACATTTTTCTTCATGGCGGCCAATGGCATGAAATCGATAGCGCCGCGCTGACGTTGATCGAGGGCGTGGGTGAGGCACGGATTCGCTTTGAACGCCCCGCACTCGTTCGGGCTGCGGCGAGACGGTGGTCTCGCCTGCGCGACGAATGGGTGAAGAGGATGCGTGAAAGCGCTGGGCGGGTCAGTCGAACAGGCAGGGTTGCATCGGGACGAGATTCTCCCGCTTGACGGTCAACCGAACCGGTACGCCCTGACGACCGATCGCCTCGACCACCATCCGCCCGCCCGAGGCTTCGGCGACCACCCGAACATTGCGTTCACCCTTGCCGCTACGCCCGCGATAGGCCACAAACGTACCGGCAGCGGGAAACGAGGAATGTTTGTCACGAGGCATCTTGGCTTGTCCTGTCGATCTAGACGGCCAAAGGCTACCTCCGAACAGGATTTTAACGAATACTGTACATCCATACAGTTATCGTTTAATGTGCACCCACAGCCAAACAACTGGCTATTCATACAGTCAATCGCACATCCTTTCGGAGGTCACCATCATGGAACGCATTCAGAAACTCTTTGAACTGCTGGCCGGCATTTCCGCCGAAGAAGACGCACGCCTCGCCCGCGCCAAGGCCATCTTTGCAGAAGCCCCCTGGGATGCGACGGCACTCCACATCCCGGCTTGCTGGCGACGCAAGCAACGGGTCTGCATGCATTAAAAGTGAGTGGTCCAGCCGCAGCCCTCTATTGGCTGGCCATTTCCGGCGCAATGGCGCTCCTCCGTTGAATAGCCGCGCCATTCCGCCGATCGCTCGGCCCAGCAAAGCGGGCAGCGTCGCATCGAAAAGCGTGAGGGAGCACCGCCCGACATGCCGCGATAAAGGAAAGGCGCCCAGTGTTTTCCGTGAGCGACGGGCCTGGTGGATTGGTCGCAAACCAGCGCTTCCTAAAACAATCGTCGCCGTCCCCCATTTGCCCAAGCGCCCCGCTGCGGCATAATCCGGCCTACGACTGGATTTGCTTTGATTTCCGGTCTTTTTACCCGGAGAAAACGACGCATGAAGCGTATCGACATCGACAGCGCCATACGCTTGCACAACCAGTGGCGACGGCAGTTCCTCAACGCCTTTGCCGGCGGGGACTATGCCGACATGCCCCTGTCGGAACATCGCTGCTGCTCGCTTGAGCAGGAATTGTCGCCACGTGTCGCCAATGGCAACAACAGCGTGCTGGCCGCCCTGCTCGCCGCCGACCGGCATTTCCACGCCCTGGCCAACGAGATTATCGATCTGAGCAACAACGGCCTTGGCGACTCGGCCGACCTGCTGCTTCCCGACCTAAACGAAGCTGCGCATCGGCTGATTGCCCATTTCGACGATGCTCGGGCCGTTCTCACCGACTGATAGACAATCGCTTCCCGCCCCTGGTTCTACTCAATGAAGAGCAGCTTTGATGGCTGCTTTTTTATTGCCCAAACCGATTGAAGAGGTGCATTGCCAGGATGCTCCGCTTCCAGTGAGTTCAATGCGGCACTAGTCAGATGTCTTCAGCCATTGTCCGGGTGATAGCCCTTTATTGATACGAAAAGCCCGCGCCAAGGCCGCTGCGCTAGCGTAACCAACGGCATCGGCAGTCCATGCCACCGACTTTCCCTGGCGCAGGTGCTTGCCAGCCAGATTGATTCGCCATGCCGTCAGATAAGCGCCGGGCGTGCAGCCGATAGTTTCCCGGAAAACGGTTGCAAAGCGCGCCCGCGACATCCCAGCAACATCGGCCAATCCCTCCAGCGTCCAGGCATCCGCCGGTTGTTCGTGCATGGCCGTGATCGCCTTCGACAAGCGCTTATCGGCCAGGCCTGCAAGCAAACCCGTTGACACCGAGTCGCTGGTCATCAGGTAGCGCAGAAGATGTATCAGGAGCAGTTCCGACAAGCGATTCATCGCGGCCTGGCGCCCGCACAACGAGCCATTGGATTCTTGAACCAGCAAATCCAGCGTCGCCTTCATTTCCGGAACCTTGGCAAATGGAACATGGAGGATATCCGGCAGGGCGCGCGCAATCGGATTTCCCGCCACCGAGCCGAGATCGATTCGGGAACAAATCAAATCCGCTGCTCCACCATCCTGTGTGATGAAAACATGGCGTGCCTGACGCGGATAAAGCAACAAACAAGGTTCATTCAAATGCAATGGCGGGTGCCGGTCGGAAGTCACCCGGACAGCCCCACTCCGCAATAGATGCAGAAAACCATGCGGACTGTCGTAAACCGCCTGGCCGCAGAACTGGCCTGTATGAAAGACCTCCGTGCTCAGGGTGTAGTGCTGCAGCAGTACCGCAAGTCTGTCCATGAATGATACTCCTGGTATGTAATTTGATACGAATCGATCCGTATCGTATCAAAAAAACGCCGATCATCCATCCCATGCACTTTTGCATGACATCACCAGGAGATCGAAATGCCTTTTATTCACCCCATCAATCCTGCAAACGCCAATCCCGAGGTAGCCAGCACGCTTTCCGCCGTCAAAGGCAAATTGGGCATGGTTCCCAATCTCTTTGCCACGCTTGCCCACGCACCGACGGTGCTGAAGGGTTATCTGGGTCTCGCCGACACGCTCGGCGGTGGGCGCCTGACGTCGGCTCAACGGGAAATCATTGCACTGGCCGTCGGTCAAGCCAATGCCTGCCAATATTGCCTGAGCGCGCATACCCTGCTTGGTCAGGGCGCCGGCCTCAATGCGAACGATATCGCCCAGGCTCGCAACGGCAATGCCGCGACCCGGCTGGATGCGGCACTTGCCGGATTGGCCAGGAAGCTGACGGAACAACGCGGCATGCTGGAGTCGTCCGATCTGGAAGCGTATCGCCATGCCGGCGTCGATGACGGGCTGATGCTGGAAGTGGTGGCGGCAGTCGCCCTGAACACACTGACCAACTACGCCAATCACGTCGCAGGTACCGAAGTCGATTTTCCGGCCGTCAAGGTCTAGTCCTGCCGCATTGTCGGAAACGCCTCCCTCAATGGCGTTTCCGACGGGAAACCGAGGTAAAAGGAGCGTAACCATGAAAACAAAACTCGTCATTGCAGCAATCGCGTCGACACTCGCCATGCCATTGCTGGCAGCAGATTCATTCTCACCCTACGTCGATGGCAAGGGCCAGATCAATCTGCCCAAAAACTTTCGCAGCGACTTCGTCCACCTTGGCTCGTGGGCGGTTACCGACGATAAATCGGCAGCGCGCGGCTTCCACGATGTCTACACGGAACGCAAATCACTGGATCACTACCGCAAAACCGGGGTATTTCCGGATGGAGCAACCTTGGTCAAGGAAATCCGCAAGCTGGAAACCGGCCCCCTGACCACGGGCAACCCGGTACATTGGGCGGGTGAGCCGGCGGTATGGTTCGTCATGATCAAGGACGGGAAAGGGCGTTTCCCGGGCAATCCGCTCTGGGAGGACGGCTGGGGCTGGGCCATGTACAAGGCGGACGATCCGCGGAAAAACGCAGCCACCAGCTACAAGGCAGATTGCCAGGCCTGTCACATTCCTGCCGCGCAGACCGACCGGGTATTTGTCCAAGGCTACCCACTGCTGAAAAAACAATAAATTTTCCTGTGCAAAAAAAGGGAGCGCTTTTGCGCTCCCTTTTTTTGCGACCAACTCGCTTAGCCCACCCAGCGGCGGGCGTTGCGGAACATGCGCATCCACGGTGAATCCTCGCCCCAGTTTTCCGGGTGCCAAGACATCTGCACGGTGCGGAAAACGCGTTCCGGGTGCGGCATCATGATGGTGAAGCGGCCGTCGGCCGTGGTCACCGCCGTCAGACCGCCCGGCGAACCGTTCGGGTTGTACGGATAGACCTCGGTCGGCTCGCCCTTGTTGTCGACGTAGCGCACAGCTGACAGCACCTTGGACTGGTCGTCGGCGTTGTCGAACACCGCCCTGCCCTCGCCATGCGACACGACGATGGGCACTTGCGAGCCTTCCATGCCGCGGAAGAAGATCGACGGTGATTCCAAAATCTCGGCCATCACGAAACGGGCTTCGAACTGCTCGACCTTGTTACGGCGGAAAGCCGGCCAGTGCTCGGCGCCCGGGATGATCGACTTCAGCGCGCTCATCATCTGGCAGCCGTTGCAGACGCCCAGGGCGAAGGTATCCGGACGGTTGAAGAAGGCGGCGAACTCGTCGCGGCAGCCGTCATGCATCAGGATGGTCCGCGCCCAGCCGAGGCCGGCACCGAGCACGTCGCCGTAGGAGAAACCGCCGCAAGCGACGAGGCCCTTGAAGCCCTTGAGGCTGACGCGGCCGGCGAGGATGTCGCTCATATGCACGTCGACCGAGGCGAAGCCGGCGCGATCGAAGGCAGCGGCCATTTCATAATGGCTGTTGACGCCCTGCTCGCGCAGGATGGCGACGCGCGGACGGCCGCTGACCTGGGCGTAGACCTTGGTGAAATCTTCCTGCGGATCGAACGTCAGCTTCGGCGTCAGGCCGGGGTCGGCGACGTCGAGGATGCGATCGAACTCCTGTTGAGCGCAGCTCGGGTTGTCGCGCATGGCCTGCATCTGGTAGCTGGTCTCCGACCAGGCACGCTGCAGGTCGACGCGCTTTTCGCGCAGCACGCGCTTGGCGTTGCGGGTGACGCGGATTTCGTCCCACTCATTAAGCGTACCGACGAAATGGTACGGCACGCCGCAGGCACGCAAGATGGGCGTGACCTTCTCGCGATCTTCACGGCGAATCTGGATCAGGGCGCCGAGTTCCTCGTTGAACAGGGCGCGGACGATATGCTCGAAATCACGGCCGGCCAGCAGGTCCGGACGCTTTTCGGCACCGTCCACATCGAGCGCGGCAGCATCGAAGCACAGGCCGTCGAGGTCGAGCGACACGCCGCGGCGGCTGGCGAAGGCCATTTCGCAGGCGGCAACGAACAGGCCGCCGTCCGAACGGTCATGGTAGGCGAGCAGCAGGCCGTCGCGGTTCAGTTGCTGCACGGCGTCGAACAGGCCCTTCAGCTTGGCGGGATCGTCGACGTCCGGTGCATCGCTACCGGTAGCGTTGTACACCTGGGCCAGTGCCGAGCCGCCGAGGCGGTTCTGGCCGAGATCAAGCAGCAGCAGTTCGGTTTCGCCCTGGTCCACGGCCAGTTGCGGCGTCTTGGTCTTGCGCACGTCGTTAACAGCGGCAAACGAAGTCACGATCAGCGACAGCGGCGATACCACCTGCTTCTTCTCGCCCTGCTCTTCCCAGGCGGTGCGCATCGACAGCGAATCCTTGCCGACCGGGATCGAGACGCCGATCGCCTTGCACAGGCCAGAGACCGCCTCGACGGTGTCAAACAGGCGGGCATCCTCGCCCGGTACGCCGCAGGGTGCCATCCAGTTGGCCGACAGCTTGACCTTGCCGAGATCGCCGATGTCGGCGGCAGCCAGGTTGGTCAGTGCCTCGCCGATGGCCATGCGGCCGGAAGCCGGGGCGTCGAACACGGCGAGCGGGGTGCGCTCACCCATCGCGAAGGCTTCGCCGAGGTAGCCCTGGTAACCCATCGTGGTCACGGCGACGTCGGCCACCGGCACCTGCCACGGGCCGACCATCTGGTCGCGGGCGGTCATGCCGCCAACGGAACGGTCGCCGATGGAGATCAGGAAGGTCTTGTCGGCGATGGTCGGCAGACGCATCAGGCGATAGGCGGCATCCTTGAGTTCGATGGCGGTGGCGTCGAAGGACACGAAGGTTTCCGGCTGATGGGTCACGTCGCGGGTCATGCGCGGCGGCTTGCCGAGCAGCGCTTCCATTTCCATGTCGACCGGGTTGACGCCGAAATGGGCGTCGGTGACGGTCAGGTGGCCGTCGCCGGTCGCTTCGCCAACCACGGCAAACGGGCAGCGCTCGCGCTCGCACATGGCCTGGAATTCGGCGATACGGTCGGCCGGGATGGCCAGCACGTAGCGTTCCTGCGATTCGTTGGACCAGATTTCGGCCGGCGACATGCCCGGCTCCTCGGTCGGCACCTTGCGCAGGTCGAACACGGCACCGACGCCACCCGAGTGGGCCAGTTCCGGCAGGGCGTTGGAGACGCCGCCGGCGCCAACGTCGTGCACCGACAGGATGGGATTGTTCTTGCCCATCTGCCAGCAGCGGTCGATAACTTCCTGCGCACGGCGCTGGATTTCCGGGTTGCCGCGCTGCACGGAGGCAAAGTCGAGGTCTTCGGCATTGACGCCGGCGGTCATCGAAGAGGCAGCGCCACCACCGAGGC